>JBIPMR010000849.1:0-2631 GCA_044369025.1 Luteolibacter sp. | reverse complement strand
CAGAACCTTCCGAACAATACTAATACACTGCTCGGCCACCCCACCCGCAGACCTCTAAAATGTTCATTCTCGCCGCCCTATGACCACCGAGAACTTCCATCAAATGGCTGTCGCCACCACCCCCGAAAATGTTGACATCCCCAATTCCTATACCGGCCTGATCGTCTGGGCAGTCGGCAAATGGGGCATCGGCGTTGTGTTCGCTCTGTTCCTGGTCCCGGTCTATCAAGATTTGAAAGCATCCAACCAACGCCTTGCTGATATCTCCAAAGCCAACGTCGAAGTTTTAACCGCCCTCGCCCAGAAAATCGAATCCACCAACCAGCAAATGCAGCGCATTGATGATTCCATCCGCCGCCTTGAAGGCACCCGCCAATAATACCATGAAAACCATCGCCATCGCCATCATCACCGCCTGTCTCGCATCCTGCGCCGGGGTTTCAGTCTCCGCCCTTACTCCATGGGCTGACATCGAGAGCATCGACGGCGTGACCGTCGTCATCCCCAAACCCCTCGTCATTCCCTCGCATAAATAATCCGATCCATGATCATCATCCTCGACCCCGGCCACGGCATGGCAAACAAACGCCCCGGCCAATTCGATCCCGGCGTCTGCTTCGCCGGAGTGCGCGAGTGCGACATCGCTCTGGACTGGTGCGACGAACTGCGCCGCCAGCTTATCGCCGCCGGTAAAAAAGTGGTGCGCACCCGCATCAATCACAACGACCCGGCCCCGGTGGGCGACCGTGCCGCCATCGCCCGTCACTACCAGGGCGACATCATGGTCTCCATCCACGTCAACTCCACCCCCGGCGCGTTCGGAACCGAGACCTTCTACCGGGGTGAGGCCAACCGGCCGCTTGCCACCGCGCTCAACCTCGCCGCTGTCACCGCGCTCGGCACCCGCAACCGGGGCACCAAGATCGAGAAACAAAGCCAGCACCCTAAGGGTCTCGCGATCATGTCCTTCCAGCCTTGTTTCCTCATCGAACTGGGCTTCATCGAAAACCCCGCCGACCGCGCCAAGATGCTCGACCCCGTGCTGCGTGAAAAAGCCTGCGCCGCCCTGACTGCCGTGCTGCTCGCCCAGCCTTGATCCCTCACCCCCTCACCCCCTCACCCCCTCACCCCCCTCGTCTTCTGTCTCCCCGCGTAAAGCCGCTTGACCGCCCGCCAGGGCGCGCCTAATTTCCCAACCGAAGCGGGACTTGCTAGTTCCATTTCATTTTGCGTGAAGCGCTCTGCTGTCCCCGGGTGGGGATGGCGGGGCGCTTCAATTTTTTCCGGGGCGCGCTTGTTATGTATTGCACAACATAAGCAAAACCGCTTGGTTGTTTCCGCCATGAATCAACAACACCTGCTCGCCGGTGCGCCCGCCGCATTCGCCAAGTCCTTCAACCAACTCGCCGCGAATCGTGATGTCGCGCTGGCCATCGGTCCGATCTCGTTCAACGACGGCAAACTCGCCTGCGTGGTCCGCGAGTCCTCGCGCGCGGCCAATTCGCCCGGCTCGCTCATCGAAGTCAAGGTGGCCACCCTCACGGTCAAGGCGGCTGACAAGTTGTTGCAGGATCTCCAGGCCGTCAACCCGCTGTGGAGGGTCGAGGCGGTGTTCGCCGCCAAGGGCGAGGATGCCAAGTCCTCGGTGCTGATCGTTGCCTCGCTGTGCCAACCATGAGCGCACCCATCCAACATGCGCTGGACTTTGTCCAGGCCCGCCGCGCCGCCGGTCTTTCGGATGAGACCATGGCGGTGCTGCTGTGCCTCAGCCAGCACGGCGCGCTCAACAAGGAGGCGATTGCCAGGCACACCCGCATCAACCCCACCACCCTGCCCCGCTATCTCGCGACCTTGCTGGAGAGCGGTCACCTCCAGAAACAAGCGGCAGAGGCGGACCGGCGGGAAAAGCTGTTCCGGCTCGCCGAGCATGGCAAGCGACTGGTCGAATCCCTGCTCAACCATTTCCCTCAGCATGGATGAACTGATCCCGCGCGAAAAACTCGGTCCCGGACGGCGGCGCAACGTCACCGCCCGCGCGTGGATCGCCCGCCTGCGGCCGAAGGGCAACTTCCATTCCCACGTCTATGTCGGCGGCCGCCGCGTCGAGGTCCTCTCCACCGGCACCGCCGAGCAGTCCAAGGCGCTGGAGTTTAACCGCTGCCATCTGCTGCATCTGCTCAAGCCCAAGTCCGCCGCAACGCCGGACCCGGTCGCCAGCCAGGGCGATCTCTTGCAGAACGCTGAGTCCATCCGCGCCGGAAGGGAGCCCAATCATCAACACAGCCAAGCGGCTGGTGGATTATCTCGCCCATGCCAAGACCACGAATCAACCCTGACACGCACCGCAAGGACATCGCGCTGACGCTGCCGCCGCAACTGATCGAGCGGGCAAAGACCGTATGCGAAATCGGCGGATGGTCCGTCAGCTCCGTCGTGGAAAAGGCTCTCACGAACTACCTCAACGCGCTGGACCGGGAGATTGGAAGGAAGTGCGCCGCTCTTTTGGCGGAGCGCCTGTCCACCGTGATGCACGAAGTGAACGGCGAGTGGCGCGTATGGGCAAACTTCAAAACTCTCGGCGGCGCTGAGAGATGTGCTGCAAAAGTAACGACGCGCCCCGTGAAAATTCTT
>JBIPMR010000850.1:0-2631 GCA_044369025.1 Luteolibacter sp. | reverse complement strand
CCCATGAAACTCATCCTTACCGCAGCATTCTCCATGATCGCGTCCGCACTGGCCGCGCCCGGGGATTACGATTTCACCAAGATGATCCAGCCGGCACCCGCCTCGGCGAAATTCGAGGACCCCGGCCACATCGTCTGGTGCGGCACCGCGGTCCGCGACGATGAGGGGAAATATCACATGCTCTACTCGCGCTGGCCACGCGAGCTCGGCCACTACGCCTGGGTCACCCACTCCGAGGTCGCGCACGCCGTCGCCGACAATCCGTTAGGACCGTACCAGTTTGTCGGCGTCGCCCTGCCGGCCCGCGGCAAGGAGTTCTGGGACGGCCTCTGCACCCACAACCCGACGGTCATGAAATTCGGTAACAAGTATTACCTCTACTACATGGGCAACACCGGCGATGGCAAAGCCATGGCCACGCTGAACTGGAGCCACCGCAACAACCAGCGCATCGGAGTCGCCGTTGCGGACAGCCCCGCAGGTCCATGGATCCGCTCGGACACCCCGCTGGTTTCCCCCACCCCCGGCTTCCACGATGCGCTGTGCCTCGCGAACCCGAGCGTCACCCAGCGCCCGGAGGGAGGCTATCTGATGGTTTACAAGGCCGTCGGAGACAAAGGTAAAATGCCATTCGGCGGACCCGTGGTTCACGTCGTCGCCACCAGCGACAGCCCGACCGGCCCCTTCAAAAAACACCCCGAGCCCGTCTTCACCAGTCCCGGTTCGTCCTTCGCGGCGGAAGATCCCTACATCTGGTATGACACCGATCGCTACCGGGCCATCGTCAAGGATTTCAAAGGGAACTTCACGAAAGCCGGCACCTCACTCGCGCTCTTTGAGTCGTCGGATGGTATCTCCTGGAAACCCTCCACCCATACTTTGGTCTCCACCCTCGACCTGAAATGGAGCGATGGCAGCATCCAGAAGCTCATGAAACTCGAGCGGCCCCAACTCCTGTTGGAAAACGGCAAGCCCGGCGTCCTCTTCTGTGCCGCCGCGCCCGCCGGAGATCTCAACAAAAGCTTCAACGTGCAGATCCCACTCAAGCTTCCCGAGTGACCGGTTCATTGCATCTTCCTAACTCCTCTCAATGCGATCTCTTTTTCCAGCTTCGACCTGCTTCTTCGCGCTGCTCCTATCAGGCACGCCGAAGCTCCGGGCACAAGACATCGATCCCGACTCGGGAAACGCGCTGCCCTACCCCGGCACGCCGGTTAGCGGTTACAAGCTCGCATGGTCGGATGAATTCAACGGTTCAACGCTCGACACCGCCAAATGGAACTACCGCACCGACACCCGCTTCTGGAGCCTCCAGCGCGCCACCAACGTCCGCGTTTCCGATGGCTCGCTCTATCTGGATCTCAGGAAGGAAACCTTCGGCACCACCAGCTACACCGGCGGCGGAGTGATCAGTAAAAAGGGCTTCCGCTACGGCTATTACGAGGCCCGCATGAAAGTTCCGCCCGGCTCGGGATGGCATAGCTCGTTCTGGATGATGAAATACAACCGACCGGCCACCGATACCGTCTCCATCGAGCTGGATGCCATCGAAAACGATTCCGTCACCCCGTTGAAATACGGCGTCAACACCCACCGCCACCTTCCCGCACCGCATCTCACCTATGGTTGGAAAAACGTCGTCACTCCGTCGCTCAGCGCGAACTATCACGTCTTCGGCTGCGAGTTCACCCCCACGCTCATCCGTTATTTCTTCGAAGGAAATGTGGTGCAAACGGTGAACGCCACCCAGTTCCCCCACAACGATCTCAACATCTGGCTCACTTCCATCGCCGCCCCGCTCGGCGGCACCACCCGCGTGGATGATTCGAAACTCCCGGCCGCCGCCCTGTTTGACTACGCACGCTTCTTCGCACCGGCCGCCACCGCTTCCGTGAACATCACCGCCCCCGGCAGCGCGGGCGTCACTCTCGCCTCGACCGGGTATTCGCTCCGCATCGCCGCCAATGCGGCTTCGAGCGATCCCGCGCTCACCCCGAGCATCCTGTGGTCGAAATTTTCAGGTCCCGGTGACGTGACGTTCGCGGAGCCCGCAGATCTAACCACCACCGCCAGCTTCTCCTCTCTCGGCACCTATCTGTTGCAATGCACCGCCACCGTGGACGGAAACCCGACCAGCGCCCGCGTGCCCGTCGCCGTGGACGCGCCCTTGCCCGCGATCTTCCGCCAGAGCTTCGACGGCTACACCCACACCGCCACCTTCATCCGCGGCGACAGCCCGGCATGGAACTCCGGCGCGCGCGACCAGATCATCGTCGGCCGCTGGAACAACCTCCCGATGCGGCTCCTGTTGTCCTACGATCTAACCGGACTGCCGGCCGATGCCACCATCGAAGACGCCACCGTCGAGCTATGGACCGAAAACGGGGGCGGCACCGGCACCGTCGGTGATCTGGAACTGCGGACTCTGCTCAAAATACCGACCGAAGGCACCGGCACCGGCGCAAGTGCCACCGACGGCGCTGGCAGCGGCGCCACCTGGCAATCCCGCAACGGCGGCACCACCACCCCGGACTTGTGGACCACTGCGGGCGCCGACTTCGGCCCCGGAGTTCTGTCGACCGCCCCCGGTTTCGACGCCACCCTCCAAGGTCATCCCATCGTTTTCTCCAG
>JBIPMR010000848.1:0-2638 GCA_044369025.1 Luteolibacter sp. | reverse complement strand
GCGGTCGGTCACTTTCAGGCCGGCAGGAAGATGGTCCTCCAGATCCACCACGATTTGCCAGCCGTCCGGGTAGGTCTGCGGCAGCGCGAGCGAAAGCCCTTGGCGGGTCTTGGCGATTTCCAGCGACTCCTGCCAAAAGGCGTGCAGGCGCTGGCGGACGGTTTCGGGTGTGAGTGGCGCGGCGAAGGTGCTCACAACAAACCTCTTTTCCACCATCCCGTCAACCTTACCAAACGCCTCGAAACTCAGCCCGTGGCTGCCGTGCTTCTTTGGCGACACGCTCTGCCCGGCGACCAAAGCTTTCGGGGCTTTGACATTCTCTTGGATGCAGGCGGCGGAGTGGCGGCAGGGCATGGATTAAACTTTGATTCTGCCTGTGACGGCGTGGGAGATGAGGGTGCTGCGGAGAGTTTTGAGCGATTCAATTTGAGCTTCGGCAGCCCTTGCCGTTTTAGCCCCGAGGCTTTCAGCTTCTTTGATGAACTCGCAAATCTTGATTTGCTCAGCTTTTGGAGGAACAGCTGCAACGTAACAAGCGATTTGGTCGGGGCTAATGTGGGGCACACTGACTCCAGTTAAAATAGGCTCGAAGTAGGCCTTGAAGCCAGAACCAGTTAGCGTGCGCTCAAGATAATCCGGTTCGATTCCTGTCGCCCGGATGCGAGCAACTCGTTGCAAAAGTAATGCAGGAAGATCTGTTTCGGTGATCCTCGCAATGCGAACGCCCGCACCTACCCAGGGTCGATCCATGCCCATCACCATGTCGTCAGAATCCAGCATGAAATCTGAGACATCCCGGAGTTTGTCGTGAGGCCAATAAACGGCATCATTCCAATTGATCTGGCCTAGATTGACGTTGATTCCGCGTAAAAGACGAATATCCGTATCTTTCTGAGAATAGGCAGAGCTCTTGAACGCGTATCCCGCTTGAATGTTGATTAGATATTTGAGCTTTTTTACTTCCCAATGCTCCAAGATGTCGCCGATCCATTCGATGCCAGAAGGTTTGAGTTTGGCGTTGGGATTGAGGCCTCGGGTGACGGCGCGGTTGATGAGGATGGCTTTTTGCTCGTCGAGGAGTTCGATCTGGCGCTGCTTTTTGGCAATCAAGGCGTCGATCTTAGCGGTTTTCTGATCGAGGAAGGCGACGATACGGTCTTGTTCTTCGCGAGACGGGATCGGAATCGTGATGTTTTTGAAGCCGAGCCAATAGAGTCGGTTTCGGTCGGAGACGATGCCGTATGAGTGCCTGTTGGTTTCCGTCTGAAATATTTCGGTGCGGAAAAGATAGGAATAGAAGCGGCTGTTAATCGCCTTGATAGGCTGAGCGACCACGTAAGCGGGAGACACCAATCCATCAACAGGAACATCGCCAACGGCCCCCTGCCACATGCGCATTGTGTTATAAGCGATGTCACCCTTCTTGGCTCGCTTGTAGGCATTGATATCTTCAATCAGGCGCTTTTTCCGGGCACCCTCGTTCTCCTCAATCTGAACGCCTCGACCAATGGTGATGTTCAAGTTTGGGAGTCCAGCGTGACCGGTTTCGACACGTTCATTGAAGACGGAGAAGACGCGTTCGGACTCCCAATCCTCGGGCACCTCCCCGAGCCATTCGATTCCGGAGTCCTTGTAACGCTCGTATTTCGGATAGGCGCTCATTCAGTTGGAAAAGCTGAGGATTTGTTCAAGCAGGCCTTCGGTCTCGGCTTCAAGATCCCTGATTTCCTTCACCACTTCGGCGAGGTCGCGGAGCGGCTGGTGGACGTAGAAGTATTTGTTGAAGGAGATTTCGTAGCCGATGACGGTTTTTTCCCCGTCGATCCAGGCGTCCGGGACGTGGGGCAGGACTTCCTTGTGGAAATAGGCCTCGATGCCGCCTTCGTAAGTGAGTGGGATGTTTTCGGTATCGCGGAGTTCAGCGTCCGGCTCGTAAATGGTAGCGCTGCCGTCCTCTACGACGGGATACCAGGTGCGGGCGGCGAGGCGTTGTTCCTGGGTATCGATTTCCAGATAGAGTTCGCTTGCGATAATGGGCGCGGCCTCGGGATCGCGCCAGGAGACAGCATCGAGGATGGCCTTGAGCTGGGGTGCGCCGGGCTTGAGCTTGAGTTTCCTGATGGCGGCTTTGACGTCCTCGGTGAAGAGGGAGAAGTCGTCCCACATTTTCTCGCCGAGCTGCTGGTGGAGTTTTCCAGCGATTTCCATCAGGTATTGGCGGATGTTGCTGGCCCCGCCGCCGGCATTCCCGGTGAAGAGGGCGGAGCCATTGTGGACGGTGGCGATGCGCGAGCCGGCCGGCGAATCCTGGAGGGCTTCATCTTGCTCACCATTTCCATGAGGAAGAGGAGCTGGCCGTCATCCACGGCGGGCGCGGCGCTCACCAGCTGGGTCTGGCCAGATGGATCGGGCAACTTCACCTCGAAACGGGGATCGATGATGACGGTGTTCGCGCCGTTTTTCTCAAGGACCTGGCCTTGGTCGGTCTTCCAGCTCTTGCCGTAGGGCGGATTCGACAGCATGAAGTCGAAGCGGGTGCCGGAGAACTCGTCGGTGGCGAGGGTGGAGCCATAGCGGATGTTCTCGGGGTTGTTGCCCTTGATCATCATGTCGGACTTGCAGATGGCGTAGGTCTCGT
>JBIPMR010000117.1:0-8123 GCA_044369025.1 Luteolibacter sp. | reverse complement strand
TGAGAGGGGTGGATCAGTTTTCGGGAACCGGGACGGCCCGCGGGATCGCCGAGCCTTCGGCATCCACTTCCGGCGTGATCGTCGGCGCGGGAGTCTCGGCGGTGGTCACCGGCGGCGGGTCGGCGGCGACGAGATCGCCGACTTCCTCGCCGGTTTCGCCGACGGCTTCCTCGTCCTCGCCCGCGGCGGCAGGGGAGGCGATTTCGACGGCGGCGATGGCTTCGGGGGAGGGCGCGGTGTCGCCGGCCTCGACGGCGGCGATCACTTCGGCGGGGATTTCGATGGATTTTTCGATGCGGTCGGTATTTCCCACCACTTCGGCCTGGGGCTTGAGCGGGAGTTTAACGCCCTTGTCGCGGGCGAAGAGTCCGCGATAGACCAAGTTGGCGAGCGGGCCGCAGACCCCGCCGCCGGAGCCGCCGTTTTGGACCATGATGCAAACGGCGTATTTCGGTTGGTCGTAGGGAGCGAAGCTGATGATCCACGAGTTGTTGGATTTTTTGCCGTTGTCGGAGCTTTGGGCGGTGCCGGTCTTGGCGGCGACTTCGATGTCGGGCAGTTTGACTTTGCCCGAGGTGCCGCCGGGTTCGTTGACCGACATCCACATGCCCTTGCGGATCAGTTCGATGTCGCTGGCTTTGATGCCGGCCTGGACCAGATCGACTTTGAGTTCGGGGACGTCGCCGACGACGGTCGCGCCATCCTCGCTGATGGCTTTGCGGATGATACGGGGTTTGTAGTATTTGCCGCCATTGGCGATGGTGGCGGCGACCGCGCACATCTGGAGCGGGGTGGCCATGGAGGTTCCCTGGCCGATGGAGAGTCCGGCGGTTTCATGGGGGGTCATCACGGCGGACGGGTAGGCGCTGCGCCAGGCGCGGCTGCCGGGAAGGATGCCGGGATCTTCCTTGGGCAACTCGATGCCGGTGCGTTTGCCGATGCCGACAAGTTGGCAGCCCTCGACCATGGCCTCCCAGCGGATGGCGTTGGCGAGTTTGTTGAAATACGGGTTGCAGGACTGCTGGATGGCTTTTGATAGATTCTGGGTGCCATGGCTGCCTTTTTTCATGTTCCAGATCCAGCAGCCGACTTTGGCGTTGCCATAGGTGACGTAGCCATCGCAGGAGAACGAGCGGGTGGCCATGCCCGCCAGCGCGCCGGCAACGGCGGTGGGGATCTTCATGGTGGAACCCGGGGTGAAGGGGGAAATGGTGCGGTTGGTGAAGGGGGCGAGTTGTTGGTTCTGGTTGTAGGCCTGAAAGCGGTCCTTCGAGATGCTGGGGATGAAATCGTTCGGGTTGTAGTCCGGGATGGAAGCCATCGCCAGGACCTCGCCGGTGTTGACGTCCATCACCACTCCGGCGGCCCTGCCGGCGTAGCGAAGCGTGTTCTCTAGCAGGTACTGGGCGCGGGCGTCGATGGTGAGCTGGACCTTGGCGCCGGTGCCGGGTTTGGTGTAGTCATCCATGCCGAGGGTGCGGCCTTTTTCGTCCTTGATGATGATTTTCCTTCCCTCGGGTCCGCGGAGGATTTCGTCCATCGAGGCCTCGACGCCGGCGATGCCTTTTTCGTCGCCGATGTAGTGGTTGAATTTGCGGGTGGCGCTTTCCGGGACATCGCCCTTTTCCCACTGTTTGAGATAACCGAGCACGTGGCTGGCGAGCGCGCCGTAGGGGTATTCGCGGTGGGGCCGGAGGTTCACATAGACTCCGGGGAGATCGAGGTTGTGTTCGGCGAATTTTGAAAACTCCCCGTAGGTGAGATCCGCGTTGTAGCTGAAGGGAATGAGTCCGCCGTGGGTGAGGTAGTGGACGCGAAGGTCGTTGGCGTTGTATTTTTTGAAGAGATTGAGTTCCGGCTGGTCGAGCACGCTGAGGGTGCTTTCCTTGACGATGGCGACGATGTCCTTCTCGGAGCGCTTGCGGGTCATGCCCTTTTCCCGGGTGAGGCGCTGGAGGGTGGGTTCCTCGACGCGTTGCGTGAGGTAGGCCTCGCGGATTTCGTCGAGATTGAAGGAGACCTCGTATTTGCGGACGTTGCGGGCGAGGGTGATGCCGTTGCGATCGGTGATCTCACCGCGGATGCCGGGTTCGCGGACGGTGACGTTGCGGTTTCCGGGGACGAGCCGGCGGAACTCGTCGCGGCGCTCGATTTGGAATTCATGGAGCCGGGACAACAGCGCGCCGAAGCCGACCAGCACGAGGGCGGTCAGCAGATAGAGGCGGAGGCGGTAGCTGGGTTCCATCAAATGTTGGCGGGGCGGCGGCGTTTGCGTCCGGCTTCGGGATTGATCGAGTGGTCACAGGCTCGGGCGATGCGGAACAGGAGCCAGAAGATGACCGGGGAAAAAAGCATCGTCAGCAGGGAGGTGAAGGCCATTTGCAGGAGGGTGGCCTCGGAGAGCGTGAACTCGCCGCGGACGAAGGTGATGGTGGCGTATTCGGCGGCCAGATAGAGAAACACGGCGATGCCGGTTAGAATGGCGGAGAACTGCCATTTCCCCTGTTTGAAGAGGGGCTGGATGCCCTGCATCAGGAAGCCCATCGCGCCGAAGAGCAGGATCGAGTAGCCGAAGCGCAGCGACTCGACCTGCTGGGCGTAAACCTGGGGATCGCCGCCATGCGGACCGAGCGCGCAGTGGGCGTCCCAGAAAAAGCCGCCGATGAAGGCGAGCAGCAGCATGGTGGGCTGCTCGACGGTGACGGCGGCGCAGAGGAACACCAGTTGGACTAACAGGATGCGGGAGTGGTGCAGCCCGGTGAACGCCGGCAGGAACTGCTGCACCACGAAGGCGGCGAGCAGGAGCAGGATGGTGGTGAGCGAGTAGCGGATCACGGGCGTGTCAGGGAGCGGCGGAGAGCACCACGAAAACCGTGCCAAGATCCGCGAAGTTCACCGACGGTCGGACGAGAGCTTCGGAATCGAGGGTGCCTTTTTCGACGGACTCGATGGTTCCTAGGAGAATGTTAGCCTGGAAGATTCCTCCGCGGCCGGTGGTGAAAACGCGCTGCCCGGGGCGCAGCGCGGCGTCGGTGGAGAGAAATCTGAGGCGCAGCAGCGGATTGCCGTCGAAGCGGCCGCGCTGGCCGCTGAGGATGCCGACCTCGGGCGAGTTTTCGACGCGGGCGGAGACCTGGCATTTTTCGTCGGTGAGCAAGATCACCGACGAGCGGCCTTGGTCCGGACGGTCGATTTTTCCGACGAGGCCTTCGTTGGAAAGCACGGCGAGCTGGGTGCCGATGCCGCGTTCCTCGCCGGCATCGATGTCCACCGTTTGCCACCAGGTGGTCGGGTGGCGGCGGATCACCTGCGCGGGCACGACCACAAACTGCGTGGCCTTTTTGAAGTCCAGCGCGTGGCGCAGGGTTTCGTTTTCCGATTCGAGGGCGCGGAAACGGGATTCGATGACCCGGAGTTTGCCGAGCTCGCTGCGGGTGGCTTCCAGTTCGATTTCGAGCTCCTTCGAGTGGCGCGTTTCATCGAGAAATTCGCGGGCGCGGGTCTCGATCTGCGAGCCGGATTTCAGAAACGGCGCCATCGCCGAAAAGTAGAGATTCTGGATTTCCCGCACCGAGCGATCACTCTGCGTGATGGCCCAGACAGCGCCTCCGAGGAAGAGCAGCAGTGCGATGAGATTGAGCGGCTTCATGGCCGGTGTGGGCCGGGGGGCCGCTTAGCGGTCGGTATTGGTGACCCGTTTCAGGAGCGAGAGCTCTTGAAGCGCCTTGCCAGTGCCTTCGGCCACGGCGCTGAGGGGATCCTCGGCGATGTGGACCGGCAGCCCGGTTTCTTCGCGCAGGAGGCGGTCCAACCCTTTGAGCAAGGCGCCTCCGCCCGCCAGCACGATGCCGCGATCGACAAGATCGGCGGCAAGTTCCGGTGGGCAGCGTTCGAGAGTGGTGCGGACCGCATCAACGATGGTGCTGAGGGGATCCGCCATGGCCTCGCGGATTTCCTGCGAGGTGATGGTGATGGTTTTGGGAAGGCCTGCCACGAGGTCGCGGCCTTTGACTTCCATGGTCATTTCCTTGGGCAGTGGGGCGGCGGAACCGAGACGAATCTTGATTTCCTCCGAAGTGCGCTCGCCGATCATCAGATTGTAAGCGCGCTTCATGTAGGAGATGATCGCCTCGTCGAGTTCGTCACCGGCGGTGCGGACGCTGCGGGCGTAAACGATGCCGGAGAGCGAAATCAGCGCCACCTCCGTGGTTCCGCCGCCGATATCGACGATCATGTTGCCCGACGCTTCCTGGACCGGCAGGCCCACGCCGATCGCCGCCGCCATCGGCTCCTCGATCAAGTAAACCTCGCGGGCACCCGCTTGTTCGGCGGACTCGCGGACGGCGCGGCGCTCGACCTCGGTGATGCCGGACGGAATGGCGATCAGCACCCGCGGATTCGAGCGGCGGCCTTTGTTCACCTTGCGAATGAAGTGGCGCAGCATCGCTTCGGTGACTTCGAAATCCGCGATCACGCCGTCTTTCAACGGCCGGATCGCCACAATATTGCCCGGCGTTCTGCCGAGCATCCGCTTGGCATCATCGCCGACGGCGAGCACCTCGTTGGTGCCTGCCTTGACGGCGACGACCGATGGCTCGCGTAAAACGATGCCGTGGTCTTTGACATTGATCAGGGTATTTGCGGTGCCTAAATCGATGCCTATATCATTGGAAAACAAGTTTCCGAAAAGCTTTTTGAACATGGATGGTGTTTAAAATGAGAGAGTGGTGTGGAAATTTGGCGGGTCGAAAAATTCAGGAAATCACCCCATTCCGGCTGGCCAGCCTGAGAAAAATGTTGCAATTGTCCCGAGTCTTTCGAGAGCAGTGGGAAACCGTCACCATTCGCCGCACCAAGGTCAAGCGGGAATCCGCGCTCATCCCTAGGGAAATCAATGTTCCACGCGCTGAAAATCAAGGGGTCGCAAGCAGCGGCCCACATACCGCGTGGCGGGTGAGGAACTCGTCGGCGAGTGCGCCGTATGCCTGCGCACCGAGGCCGTTCGGATCATGTTCGAAGATGCTCTTCCCATGGCTCGGCGCCTCGCCGATCCGGATCGTCCGCGGAATCATCGTCTGGTACATCTGGTCGGGGAAAAACTTGGAAACCTCCTCGACCACCTGCCGCGATAGCAGCGTGCGGCCGTCATACATCGTCATCGCAATGCCTTCGAGGCGGATCCCCGGGTTCGCGTCCGAGCCGCGGATCTGGTCGATCACGTGGACGATTTTCGCCAATCCTTCCAAGCCGAACCACTCGCATTGCAGCGGAATCAGGATTTCATCGGCGGCGGCCAGGGCGGAGGTCATCAAGACGCCGAGCGACGGCGGCGTATCGAGAATGCAGTATTCGAAAAGATCGTTCGGTTTCAGCCCTTGCAGGATCTTCCGCAAGCGGGTGAGGTGATCATCGCTGCGGGCGAGTTCGATTTCCACGCCGGCGAGGTCCATTTCCGAGGGAACCAATGAAAGATTCTCGCGGCCGGTGGGCAGGATTTGTTCCGCCACGGTCTTGTCCCCGAGCAGCACCGGATACATGCTGCAACCGTCGGGCGGTTCGATGCCCAGGCCGCTGGTGCAGTTCGCCTGAGGGTCGAGATCGACCAAAAGCACGCGCTGGCCACGCAACGCCAAGGCTGCGGAGAGGTTCAGGGCGGTGGTGGTTTTCCCCACGCCGCCTTTTTGATTGGCGATGGCAACGACTTTCATGCTGGGTGACCGGAATCCCGGTAGCGCAAACTCTCCCGGCTCACCGTGCCGCTGGCAATCAAAACCTCAGCCCCGGCGCAAATCAGCGCCGCCTGGTCCCCACCAACAGCCCGCCGGGCGCGAACAACCCCAGCGACCCCACCTCCGGCACCGCGGAAATTCCCGTGTTTTCGAAAATCCACGCGTGGAACAATTCCAAATCCGCCGCCTCGCTCAGGCTGCCGTATTTCGAGTTCAACCCCGGTGCGAAGCCACTCGTGTAACTGCTGATGCACAACAATCAGCACGCCGGATCCCTTGAATCCTGACCCGCCCACCTTCCCGACCATCGGATAGAGCGCCGCCTCATCGCGGTAAGCCTGCGCGTCGAGCGTGTGCAGGACCGTGGACGCTTCCAGCCCGGCGAGCGAAAAAACCAGGACGGCTGAAATGCGTGAGATCACTCCCACCGTCTAACCAGGGGGCCGCCGCCCGGCAACGAAAATCCAGTGACGGAAAATTTTCACTCCTCCGCATCGATCTCTCCCGCCAGCTTCTGCGGGATGAGATAGAGCAGATTCCCGAAACGCGTCGGCGGGGTGATCCGCAGGCTGGCGATCGCGCCTTTTTTGAATTCCACGCCGCCACCGGTCACGCCGAGGATCCACTCGACGAGGATCGAAAAATCCGGTTCGTGGCCGACGATGGCGACACGTTTGAAATCCCGGAACGCCGCCAGCTCCGCCAGCGCCGTTTCCGGAGCCATCCCGGACGCCAGCCACCCTTGGATCACCGGACCGGGGATTTTCGCGGTCGTACAGAACTCGTCCGCCGTCTGGCGGGCGCGGATCAACGGGCTGGTCAGCACGATCTCCGGCAGCAGTCCGGCGGTTTTTAAGATTCGCGAAGCCCGGCGTGCCTGTTCCCGGCCCTTGTCTAGCAGCTCGCGCTGGGAGTCGCCGTTGATGTTGAAATTTTCGGCTTTGCCGTGGCGCAGGAGCACAAGTTCCATCATGGAGGTGGGTTTTTGAAATGTTGGATCACATCGTCATCCCGCCATCGACGGCCAGCACCTGCCCGGTGATGTAGCGCGCCGCCGGACTTGCCAGGAAAACCACGGCCTCTGCGATGTCCTTGGTCTCGCCGAAAGTTCCTAACGGGATTTTCCCGATCACCGCGTCCTTCACCGCCTGCGGCAGTTCGTCGGTCATGTCGGTGGTGATGAATCCGGGAGCCACCGCGTTGCAGGTCACGCTGCGGCCGGCGAGTTCGCGGGCGACCGCCTTGGTGAATCCGATCAGGCCGGCCTTGCTCGCGGAGTAGTTGGTCTGGCCGGCGTTTCCGATCAGGCCGATCACCGAGGCGATGTTGATGATGCGCGGATCCTCGGCTTTCATCAGCACCCGCATGAAGGCTTTGACGGTGTTGAAGGCGCCTTTCAAATTGGTGTCGAGCACGGTGTCCCAATCCTCCTCCTTCATCCGCATCAGCAAACCATCGCGGGTGACGCCGGCGTTGTTGACCAGGATGTTCACCGGCCCGAGATCCTCGCCGATCTTCTTCGCCAACTCCTGCACCGCCGCATGATCGGCCACGTCCACCGCATAGGCGATGGCCGCCCCGGGGAACATCGCGTTGATCTCCTCCGCCGCCTTGCCGCAACTCGACTCGCTGCGGCTGACCACCGCGACTTTCGCGCCCTCGGCGGCGAACGCGCGGGCGATTTCCTGACCGATCCCGCGACCACCTCCGGTGACGACGGCGACTTTATTGGCAAAACGTGACATGCCCGGAGCGTGGCGAGAGGAAGGGGGCGCTGTCAACTCAGCGCATCAGCGCCCGGATCATCCCCTGGAGCATGCGGAAAATCACCAGGATGATCCCGAGGAAAACCCCCGCCGTTAGAATCAGGAAAATCGCGATCGTCCCCAGAAACACCCAAAGCGGCCACCAGCGGCTGTCCAACCTGCGGACGCGTCCCTGCCAGCCCTGCCATGGCCGGGTCGGTGGAACCTGCTCCCGGCGTTCGACGGTGGCGGGTGGCGCGGCTCCATCGATCTCGACGACTTCGACTTCGATGGTTTGGGTTTGCTGGATCATGGCGGCTTTCAGAGGCGGGAATTTCCACCGCAAATCCCCGCGAAGCAACGCGAATGCCGGCCGTTGGAAAAAATCCCGGCCATTCCAGCGCCGGCAAAGCAAATTTCATCCTTCTCCTTGCCAAGTCCGCCGAGCCCCGATACGCATTCCCACCAGCCGCGCAAGTTGACTGGTCCCGTGGTCCAATGGATAGGACGATGGCCTCCGAAGCCGTAGGTGGTGGTTCGATTCCACCCGGGACCACCAGTCAGGAAACTCAGGAAAGACCCGGTGAAATCAGGGGGCCTTGGCAAATCCGAGGTTTGCGAAGGAAGTCGCCTGAGTCGCGCCCGCGGC
>JBIPMR010000847.1:0-2640 GCA_044369025.1 Luteolibacter sp. | reverse complement strand
TGATCCTCCAATCATCCACATGGCAAATGAGCAGCCGTCACGATGACGCCGCGTTCGCCATCGATGGAGAAAACCGGCTGCTCTGGCGCATGCCGCCGCGCCGGCTGGAAGTCGAAGCATGGCGCGATAGCCTGCTCGCGGTCACCGGCGAACTGGATCCCGCCCGCGGCGGCCCGCCCACCACCTCGCTGCTCGAAAGTACCCGCCGCACCCTCTACGCCTCCATCAGCCGCAATGGCGACCGCCATCCCTCCGATGATTTTCTCCGGCTGTTCGACTTCCCCACCCCGCGCTCCACCAGCGAAACGCGGGCCGTCAGCACCGTGCCACAGCAATACCTCTTCATGATGAACAGCCCGTTCATGCGGGAACGCGCCCAGGCTCTCGCCGCCCGCATGGCCACCAAAACCGGCCCCAACCATGAACACATCACCTTCGCCTACGAATTATTGTTCAGCCGCGAACCTAGCCCCATCGAAATCGAACTCGGAATCAAGTTTCTCCACGCTCCCGCATCATCACCAGATGAACGATTAATCGTGTACGCCCAAGCGCTTTTGTCGTCCCACGAATTCAGGCAAATCCAATGACCCATTCCACCTCCATGCGCTTTCACCACCATGAAACAGCTTTTCGCCAGGCCGCAGCCCGGCTCTCGAAAAGAGATTTTCTGATGCGTCTCGGCTCCGGCATCGGAGCCATCGGACTGGCCGGCGTCTTGGACCAAGCCCGCGGCCGAAACATCGTGAGCGCCGCCTCACCCCTCAGCCCCAGCCCACCACACTTCGCCCCGCGAGCAAAACGCGTCATCCAATTGTTCATGCCAGGCGGACCATCTCAGGTCGATACGTTTGATTACAAACCGCTGCTCGCCAAACACGCCGGCGAAAGGCCCGCCTTGGTCGACCGCAAATCGCTCCGCAATACAAAAAACGGACTCATGCCGTCGCCGTTTGCCTTCAAACCTTACGGCCAAAGCGGCAAGTGGGTCAGCGACATTTTTCCCCACGTGGGTGAGTGCGTCGACGATATCAGTTTTATTCACTCGATGCACACCGACATCCCGGAGCATGCGGGAGCCATGATGATGATGAATGTCGGTGCCCTCCAGCCGAACCGCCCCAGCCTCGGATCATGGCTCGTCTACGGGCTTGGCACCGAGAACCAAAACCTGCCGGGATTCGTCGCCATGTCGCCACGGGCCCAACCGCGGTGCACACTGGCCAACTGGGGCAACGCCTTCCTTCCCGGCGCCTGCGCCGGCAGCTACGTCAATATCGCCGCCATGACACCGGAAGCCGTCATGCACAATCTGCAAAATACTCACCTGACGCCGACCGCACAACGAGAGCAAATCGACCTCCTGCGCCAACTGAACCAAACCCACCTCGAACGCCGTCAATACGACCACGAACTGGAAGCAGGCATCGACGCCATGGAAATGGCTTTTCGCATGCAGGCGTCGGTCCCCGATGTCTTCGATCTGAGCCGCGAATCACCGGCCACCTTAGCACTCTACGGCGACACCGAATTTGCCAAAGGATGTCTGCTCGCACGCCGTCTCGTCGAACAAGGTGTGCGCGTCGTTCAACTGTCGCTTTCCATCGACGACTACGACATCGCTTGGGACACCGGCCATGAAAACATTGTCGATGGCCATGCCCGGCTAGCGCAGGCCTGCGACCGGGGCATTGGCGCCCTCATCAAAGATCTGAAGGAACGCGGACTTTTCGAAGACACCCTGATCGTCTGGGGGGGCGAATTCGGCCGGGCCCCCACCTCGGAAGGGGCGAAAGGACGCGACCATAACCACTACGGATACACCACTTGGCTCGCCGGTGGCGGAGTCAAAGGCGGCTATAGCCACGGAGCCACCGATGAATTCGGCTGCTCGGCCGTCGAAGACCGCGTTCACGTCCACGACCTCCACGCCACTATCCTCCACTTGATGGGGCTCAACCATGAACAACTGACTTACCGCTACTCCGGTCGCGATTACCGCCTGACCGATGTCTCGGGTCACGTCGTGCAGAATGTGATCGCTTGAAAAAAGCCGGACGCTTAAGACTCAGAAAACTGTCAGTCCATAATACCGGCGCTAGACGCATACGGACGAACCAGCACTGTGATTCGGTGATTTCCCGACCCAGGCATGATGGAGCACCGTGATTGCGGCACCACCCGGCCCAGCTAACTTATTCTCAATGTTTCGATCTGGATTGATCACGCTTTTGACGACCCCTGCCGCCCACAAGCGTGGATTGGCGTCCCCAGCACACCCCACACTCGGGTCGGCGACGACCGAGAACACGCATTCTTTACAGACGCCCGCCGCCACGCCCGCAGCATTGGTTTTCTTCTTCCTCATCACCGCCGCCGCCACTAGCGCCGCGGAAAAGATAAGTTTTTCACGCGAAATCCTCCCGATTTTGTCCGACACCTGTTTCGCCTGTCACGGTCCTGACGCCGGCAGCCGCAAAGGAGGCCTGCGACTCGACACCCGGGAAGGAGCCTGCGGTCAAAGCGACAGCGGAGCCCCAGCCATCGTGCCCGGTCACAGTGCGGACAGCGAAATGATCAGGCGCCTCCTCTCGTCCGATCTGGACGAGAAAATGCCGCCGCCCAAGGCCAACCACCAGC
>JBIPMR010000116.1:0-8145 GCA_044369025.1 Luteolibacter sp. | reverse complement strand
GAACGGGCTTATCGCCTCGGTCGCATGGTTTTTTTCCGGAACCGCGGCAGACGGCGAACCCGCCGGATTCCGTCCGGGCCAACCCTGGCTCGACACGGACGGGACTCACATCAACGCCCATGGCTACGGCATCCTCGAGCACCAGGGGAAATACCACTGGTATGGCTCGCACAAGATCGCGGGTAAAACGGAGTCGGAAAAGAACGAGGCCGGAGTGCGGTGTTACGTCAGCACCGATTTGTTGAACTGGCGCAACTCCGGACTGGTGCTTTCCGTGACCGCCGAAGGCCAGCATCCGGAAGTCGCGGACGCGGGCATCCTCGATCGACCGAAGGTGATTTTCCATCCGGCCACCCGGAAATTCATCATGTATTTCAAGCTCTATCCACCCAAGGCCGCGGGCGGAACCGTCGGCACCGACGTCGCCTACGTGGGCGTCGCCACGGCCAGCGAACCTTTGGGGCCTTTCGACTATCAGGGCAAATTCACCGGGGCCGGGAGTCCGTCGGGCTCGGGGGATTTCGCCATCTATCAGGACGACGGCGGGGCCACCTATCACATTGCCGTGCGCAAACCGGACAAGGCGCTGGTCTGCGGGCGCCTGTCCAAAGACGGACTGCGGCCCGACGGAGACTACGCGGTGATGGAGGGAGTCACCCACGCCACGGAGGCGCCGGCGCTGTTCCGGCGCAAAGGCCGGTATTACCTGCTAGGATCGGGCAGCACCGGTTGGAACCCGAACCCGGCGCGGATGTTCGTGGCCGACCGGGTCGCGGGCCCCTATCAGCCGCTCGGCAATCCTTGCGCCGGCGTCAATCCGCACAACCAGCTGGGGCCGGAAAAAACCTTCGGCGGCCAAAGCACCTTCGTGATGCCCTCTCCCTGGAATCCGGACGAATGGATCGCGATGTTCGACATCTGGAAACCACAGGATCCGGTCAATGCCGGCTACATCTGGCTGCCACTGCGGTTTGAAAACGACAAACCCGTCCTCCGCTGGCAGACCGAGTGGCAGCCGAAAGCGCCTCCCGCCACCGGCAAGAATGAACTTTTCCCGGCGGGGACGCTGGATTGATGGACACCCGGACGCGCGACTGATGGTGCTTGAAGGATGAAATGTATCACCCTTTGTGTAAATCGTGTAAGCGGTAAGGACTGACACGCGCTATCGTCCACCCGACGCTGGTTCGAATGTTTGAGTTTGCGCATCACTTCAAGTCACTCTTCCGATCCGCCCGCGTGTTTTGGCTGGTGGTTTGGATCGGTCCCGCGATGGCGGAAAAGCCCGCTGAGCAGCCGCTGCCGGCGATCGCGCGCGACACCCATCTGATCGCGGTCAACCAGATCGGCTACGAGGCTGGCCGGCCGAAGCGGTTCACGGCCCCTCTATCAGCGGATGACACGGCCTTCATCGTGCGTCCCGCGAAGGGCGGCGATGCGGTGTTCCGTGCGGTGATCCGTGGAAACATCGGCGACTTTTCGGCACTCGACGCACCCGCCGGCGAATATGTGATCGAAGTCCGCGGCGGCTCGCTCAAGCCCGGCGTCAGCGATCCGTTTTTGATCCAGCCGGATTTGTGGAAGGATCTCTTCTGGCAACCGGCGGTGGATTTCCTGATCGATTCGCGCTCGGTGGTCGGGACTCATCCGAGTGCTTACGGCGGCTGCCCATGGCGCGACGGAACCTATTACGACGCGATCCTGCCCGCGCTGGTCCTGTTCCATCGGGCCGATCCGGCGCGGGTCGCGGCGATGCCGAGGCAGATCGACTGGGCGGCGGACAAGAAGCGGGTGCTGGATCCCGCATTCGCATTCGACGCCAAAAACCCGTGCAGCGAGGGCGTGATGGAGGCCGTTAGAAACTACTACACCGGGATCGAACCACCCGCCGCAGACGCGCCGGACGTGGTCAAGCTCATCCACTGGGGCGCCGGTTTCTACCTCGTCAATCCCTCGACCAAGGATCCGAGTCAAGACCCGGACCCGCGCCAGATCCACCCGCAGACCGTCGAGCAGGTCGCCTATGTCGTGTGGGCCTGGCCGGCTTTGAAGCAATGGTTGCCCCAGTCGTTCCATGACCAATGCCGCGACTTCTGTGAGAAAAACTGGGCGCCTTCCCTGGAAGTGGGCAAATGGTGGCATCCGTCCACCTATCTAACCGTCGATCAGGTCGCCGGCGCCAACCCGATGGGAGGCCTGCTCCATCCCTACAAGGGCCGCCACGCACCGGGACATTCGATCGTGCCGAACCTGCTGATGCATGAAATCGCCAAACGCGACGGCCTCGCCGATCCGGACCGCTATCGAACCGCCGCCGTGAAGCAGGCGGAATGGATCGTGAAAAACCTCGATTGGAACGACCCGCGCACCACCAAGGGCCACCGGATGAGCGAACACCGCACCATCCCGGGCCTGGTGTGGCTGCTGCAAAATTATCCCGACCATGCCCCGGCCGGATTGAAGGAAAAAATCACCGCGTGGGCCGGGGTTGCGGCGAAGCGCTCCGCCAACCTGTGGGACATCCGCCGCTACGACGACGGCGACCACTGGGCCATCCCGAAACTCAACGACGTCGGCAACTGGCTCGCCACACCGGGCATCACCCTGGCGGCATCCTGGGTGATCGACGACCCGATGTTGAAGTCGCGGATGCGGGAAATCGCCGTCTCCCACGCCGACGCGGTCTTCGGCCGCAACCCGCGCCTCGCCGCCGCACCGCACAAGCCTGACTCCGGATTCACCGGGATCGAGCGCGGCTGGCCGATGAGTTACAAAGACAACGTCTGCGCCCGGTTGGAGCTCACCCGCGGCTCGATTTCCTCCGCCCCCGGCAGCGAGATGTTTCCTTTCAATCCCGGGGGGTCGTATCGCCACCCCGAAGGCTGGGTGAACTACGGTGCCGCCTGGTGCCTCAGCCTTGCCTATTTCCAGTTCGATGCATCGAAAACAACCCCAGCCCCTTAAAACCAACCGATGCACCCCGCCGACTGGACTGTCCTGATCCTCTATCTCATCGCCACGGTAGGCATCGGAGTGATGCTTGGCCGCAAGGTGAAGAACACCTCGGATCTCTTTGCCGCAGGCGGCGCCTCGCCGTGGTGGGCCAGCGGACTGAGCGCCTTCATGACCATGTTTTCCGCCAACACCTTCGTGGTCTGGGGCGGGATGGCCTACGAGCACGGCGCGGTGGCGATCATGGTGAACCTCTGCTATGGCGTCGCCGCTTTGTTGGCCGGATACACCGTGGCCGGCAAATGGAAAAAACTCGGAATCAAAACTCCCGCCGAGTTTGTCGAGCGCCGCTTCGGCAAGGGCGCGCTGCATTTCTACACCTGGTCGATGATGATCTATCGCCTGGTTGGCTCGGCCGGGGCGCTTTATGCCATCTCGATTCTAACCGTCGCAGTCAACCGCGGACAAAACACCTCAACCGGTGTCACAGGCATGCCGCCGGAGCTGGTGACGGCGATTCTCATCTTCGGTGCCGTGATCATCCTTTACACGATGATCGGCGGCCTTTGGGCGGTGTTGATGACCGATGTGATCCAATTCATCGTTCTGAACCTGGCGGTGATTTTCGTGATCCCGCTCATCCTTGCCGACATCGGCGGGTTCGGTCAGTTCGTCGCGAAGATGCCCGACGGCTTCCTCGCGCTCACCTCGGGATCGAAATACACCTGGTTCTTCCTCGCCGGATGGGTGGCCATCCATTACTTCATGATCGGCGCCGAGTTTGCCTTCGTACAGCGCTACCTTTGCGTGCCGACCCCGCGCGATGCCCGCCGCAGCACTGTGCTCTTCGGCGCGCTCTATCTGTTTTCTCCGTTTCTGTGGTTGCTGCCGCCGTTGCTGTGGCGCGTGCAAAGCCCCATCCCCGAGGGTGCCACGGCCCAGATGATCCAGGTGCTCAAAGAGGAGGCTTACATCAAGTCCTGCAAAAACGTGCTGCCGCTCGGCATGGTCGGGCTGATGATGGCGGCGATGTTTTCCGCCACCGCCAGCATGATCAGCTCCCAGCTCAATGTCTTTTCCGGCGTCCTCACCCATGACATCTACCGCCCCCTGCGCCGAGTGGTGGTCGACCGGAAGCTGCTGGTGGCCGGACGCTGGTTCACACTTCTGCTAGGCTCCCTGATCGCCGGTATCGCGCTTTGCATCCCGATGCTCGGCGGTGCCGAAAAGGTCATCATTTCCATCACCGAGGTGATGGTGGTTCCCTTGCTCGCGCCGATCCTCATCGGCCTCCTCAGCAACCGGGTGAACACGGGAGCGCTGTGGACAACGGCGGGAATCTGCATCCCGCTCGGACTCGCGGTGCAGTTCGGATGGATCGCACCCAATCCAGCCAGCGACATCGGGAAATGGCTCGCCGAGCAGTCCAAGACCATCATCGGCGTGATCCTGCCAATGACCATCGTGCTCATCGCCCACCTCAAGGCGCGCGGGGTGGACCGCCACTGGGCGAACATCGAGGAACTGCAAGCCCGCGAACTGGAATCCGTGGATGCCCGCCCCGACGCCGAAGCCGACCACACACCCGCACGCATTGTCGGTTGGAGCATGATCGTGCTCGGTGCGGGCATGGTCTGCCTGCTGCCGATCAATCCCGGCCAGCGCACCATCATCTTTCTTTTCGCCATCGTCCTCGCCGCCCCCGGTGGGGTCATGCTCTGGCGCACCAGAACTCCAAAACCAGAAAACGCACCATGATTCAAGAAGGCCCGGCTGATCTCCGCCCGCTGCAGACCCAGACCCATCATGCCGACCTCGTCGTCGTCGGCGGCGGCCTATCAGGCACCTGCGCCGCCATTGCCGCCGCCCGTCAGGGCATGAAGGTCGTGCTCGTCCAGGACCGGCCCGTCCTCGGCGGCAACGCGTCGAGCGAGGTCCGGCTGTGGGTGCTCGGCGCGACCTCGCACATGGGCAACAACAACCGCTGGTCGCGCGAAGGCGGAATCATCAATGAAATCCTCGAGGAGAACCTCTATCGAAACCGCCTCGGCAACGCGCTGGTCTTCGACACCATTCTGTTGGAAAAATGCCGCGAGGAAGAGAACCTCACGCTGCTGCTCAACACCGCCGCCTTCGATGTTGAAAAAAGCGACCCCGACACGCTGTCGGCGGTGCATGCCTTCTGCCCGCAGAATTCCACCCGCTACCTGCTGCGCGCGCCGCTGTTTTGCGATGCGTCGGGCGACGGGCTGGTCGGCTTCATGGCCGGCGCGGCTTTCCGCATGGGCGCGGAGTCGAAGGAGGAATTCGGCGAGGGCTTCGCGCCGGACGCCGAATACGGGCAATTGTTAGGCCACTCGATGTATTTTTCGACCAAGGACGTCGGCGTGCCGGTCAAGTTCACCGCGCCGAGCTGGGCCCTGAAGGACATCACCAAGATCCCGCGCTACCGGCAGTTCAACACCAACATGCAGGGCTGCAATTTCTGGTGGATCGAATACGGCGGCCGCCTCGACACCATCCATCAGACCGAGGAGATCAAATGGGAGCTGTGGAAGGTGGTGTATGGCGTGTGGGACTATATCAAGAACTCCGGAAATTTCCCCGAAGCGGCAACCATGACGCTCGAATGGGTCGGCACCGTCCCCGGCAAACGCGAGAGCCGCCGCTTCGAAGGCGACTACCTGATTCGCCAGCAGGATCTGGTGGAACAGCGCGGGTTCGACGATGTCGTGGCGCACGGCGGCTGGGCGGTCGATCTCCATCCGGCCGATGGCGTTTACTCGGAAAAAAGCGGCTGCACCCAATGGCATGCGAAGGGCGTCTATGGCATCCCGTGGCGCTGCTACTACAGCCGCAATATCAAAAACCTGTTTCTAGCAGGCCGCATCATCAGCGCGACCCACGTCGCCTTCGGCTCCACCCGGGTGATGGCCACCTGCGCGGCGGGCGGGCAGGCCGTCGGCACCGCCGCCGCGCTGTGCCTGGAACAGGGTTGCCTGCCGGCGGATCTATCATCCGCCGAACGCTTGCACGAACTCCAGCTCCGGCTCCAGCGCGACGGCCAGTTTCTACCGGGAAAAATTCTGACAGATCCCGCCGATCTCGCCACCCGGGCGACCGCCAGCGCCAGTTCGCGATTGATCCTCTCCGAGCTGAAAGCCAACCATGCGTGGGTCAGCCTCGACAACAATTGGGCGATGCTGGTCCCGCTGACCGCCGGCACGCAGCCTGGCGTTTCGTTCGAAGTCTCCGCCGGGCAGGCCGGTAGCTTGCGGGTCGAACTGCGGCGCTCGGAGAAATCCGGAAATTTCACGCCCGAGGAACTGATGGAAGCGATCGAAATCCCGTTCAGCGAAGGCCAATCGACGCTCACCGCCCGCTTCGCCACGGCGGTCGCGAAGGACGCCTATCATTTCATCAAACTCTGCGAAAACCCGTCGGTGCAGGTCAGGGCCAGCGACGCACGGGTCACCGGGGTGCTGGCGGTAACCACCGCCTTCAACAAGGCAGTCGCCAAGTCCAGCGTGCAGGAGCCGCCGGCTGACATCGGCATCGACCGCTTCGAATTCTGGCTGCCCAAACGCCGCCCGGATGGCCTCAATCTCGCGATGACCTTCGAACCGCCTATCGATCATTTCGGCCCCGCCAACGTCATCGGCGGCCCGGCGCGCCCGGTCGATGCGCCGAACGCCTGGGTCGCCGATCCCGCTGACCCATCCCCGGAGCTGCTCCTCACCTGGCCGGAACCGGTCCGCATCGGCAGCGTCATCCTCGAGTTCGATCCCGACTGGGACCACCCGATGGAAAGCGTGCTCATGACCCACCCCGAGGAAACCGTGCCCTTCCTCGTCCGCGACTTCGACCTGCTCGATGAATCGGGAAGTACTTTGTTAGTGATCCGTGGAAACCACTCCGCGCGCTACGCGCATGCCTTTGAAAGCGCCATCACCACCTCACAACTTCGCCTTCGCATTCAAGCCACCCACGGCACGCCCGCGGCGGTCTTCCGCGTCCGGGTGTTCGCTTGAGTCGTAAAAGAGGGCGATTGATTCAGGATCCGCATTTCCCGCCTGCCGTCGGTCGGGTCCCGCGAATGGCAATCTGGTTGATTTCGCCTGAAAACCCTCTATCTCCAGAGGGAGCCACTTTCAGCAACCGCGATGAACCACTTCAGCCTTTTGCAATTGTCTCTGGATCAGAAAATCGAGAGGCGGGCCTTCGAAGACGCATCCGACTCCGTGCCTTCGGTCGCCCGCGCGGACTGCGCCATGCTCCACCGGCATCTCTACGGGATCGTCGCATCCAACCTCCCGGAACAGGACGCGCGGGCGTTCCAGGCGGAACTCGCCCAGCGGGATTTCCCCACCCTCGTGGTCCCGGACCGTGAACTGCCGCTGCTCGAGGACAGCTTCCAGATCCAACAGATCGAGGTGCGGGAGCAAAACCTGGTCCTGACCGACTCGATGGGGCACCCGCGGATCCGGCCCGTCGCCGAGCTGGTTTTTCTGGCAGCCGGCGCCGTGAGCCGGCTGCATTTCAAGTCCGGGTGGAACCAGCACCTGGATTCCGGCATCGAAAGCCACGGCGCGGCGCGGCTGGTCACCGAGCACGAACTCTACGAAAAGTCCGAAATCGAATTCCGCCTCGATTTTTTCTTCAGCACCCGCCCTGAGCGGCAGCACGCCTCGGCCAGCGCGGAATCCATCATCATCTATCAGGGCACGCCGCTGTCGCTGCGGGACAGCGACGGCTTGCGCGCGCTGACCACCGCCATGGCGGAGTTGCTCCCGCCGGAGCGCCTGAGCCCGCTCTTCCACCACCCCGGATTCCATCCGCACTATCCGACCCTGCGTGACTATCAGAACGAGATCCGCTGGCATTTCCACCGCCTTGGATTGACCGTGTGAAACCCGGAACCGGAATCCGAAATTGCCGCCACTAAGGAGTGTGGACACTCCTGTCCACCTGCCAATGAGTCGTGAAAGTAGAGTGCCTCCGGCGCGTTCATGTCTCATCTCATCGGCCCACGACAAGAGTGTCGTGGCTCCTCAGGCGAGCCGCAAGGATGGGATACTGGCCTTTCATCGGCTCAATGTTCCGGCGACGCTCAACGTGACTTTTTTGAGCACCAACCACATCGAGAACGTGATGCGCAACTCGCGCGGGACGCTCGGCAAGGTGTGTCGTTGG
>JBIPMR010000846.1:0-2645 GCA_044369025.1 Luteolibacter sp. | reverse complement strand
TCGAGAAAATCGGTGGTAGAGATGATGGCCATGCGCGAGGTGTCGGCGGAAAACCGGTCGTCGCTGGCGGCTCCGCGGGTGACGCAGGCGGCGAGATGCAGCGGGGCGGCGTTGTCTTCCTTTTCGTCGAAAGCTTCCTTGCCCTCGCCGAAGCGGGTTTCGCCCCAAAAGCCCTTCGACGCTTCGATCAGGCCGATCGGGTTGATCTGGCGGTTCATCAGGTCCTCGGCGCCTTCGCGGACTTCGAGCGACGAGCTGGCGCCTTCGAACACGGTGGCCTGCCCGGCGAGGTCCTTGGTGAAATCGACGCCGAAGGTGAAAGCGCCGCGGGCGGTGGTGGTGATGCGGTTTTCATCGAGCGCGATCACCCGGTCGCGGCGGGGAGTCACGCCGTAGCCGCGCAGGAAGGTGCGGAGTTTGGTCGGCGTTTCGCCCGGCTTGAGCAGCACCAGCAGGGCGGCGCGGGGGCGGTTCCAGTAGCTTTCGAGGACGGCGAGCTCGTCGTCGGTTAGGTCGTATTTCGGGGCGACCAGCGCGATGCCCTCGGCGTCGGCGGGGATTTCCTTGAGGCCGGATAGATTGATCGCGGAGAGCTCGATGTTCTGGAAGCGCAGGGTGTTTTCGAGGGATTTCCACGGCGAGTTTTCGCCATCGGCGTCGATGCGGCTCTTGTCGGCGAGGAACAGCATTTTCTTCGGGCTGCCCTCGATGGACTCCACCAACCGGGCGGTTAGAATGTCCTCGCCTTGGAAGCCGGTGATCCGGCGCTGGCCGTCGGCGGTGGTGTAAATCGCCATTTCATCGGCGACGACGATTTTGACATTCGGGTTGAGGGCCTTGGTGCCGGTGGCGTCTTCGGTGGTCACCGGACTGTCGTCGTTGCGGGCGTCCATGATGACCAGGTCCCGCACCAGCGTGATGCCGTAGGCGGCGGCGACCTCCTGGGTGCGATCCGAGCTGCGCAGGGGATCGACGATTTCCAAGACGATTTTCCCACCCGAGTGACGGGCGTATTCCTCGGCGATGGCGCGGACGCGTTCGTAAAATGGCGAGGATCGGCGGAAGGCCATGATCCATTTCATCGGCTTTTCGCGGTCCTTGACCACCGGATCCGCGAGGTAGTTGCGGGTGGCGGGCGACAAGGTGTAAGCCGCCTCGCGGCTCAGGTCGGCCCGCAGGAAATAGTGGGCCGAGAGGTAGTTGAGGGTGATCAGGATCACCGCGAGGAACAGGATTTGGAGCACGGAAAGCGTGCCGATGCCCCAGCGGTTCAGCGCGCGGGCGGGTTTGGCTTTCGGCTCGGACGTGGGTTCGGACATGGCGCGGGATGGGCGGATCAGCGGCGCCAGCGGCGGTAATCCACGACTTGATAGGTTAGAAAAAGCACGAACAGCGCGACACTCAGGAAATACACCGTCGGGCGGGTATCAAACAATCCGCTGGCGAAGTAATGCAGGTGCTGTTGCGACGAGATGTAGTGGAAAAACGAGGCCCCGGCGAAGGATTCGCCCCAGATGATGGTGACGTAGCCGAGGAAATACTGGATCACCAGCAGACCGATGGTGAAGATGCCGGCGATGATCTGGCTTGATGTTAGGGCTGAGGCGAGACAGCCGATGGCGGTGAACGCCGCGCCCATCAGCATCACGGCGGCGAAGGCCCCGCCCAGAGCGCCGGGCGACCACGCGGGCGGCAGGTCCGTGACCCAGATGAACATTTGGAATTGGATCAGCGCCGGGATCCACAGTGTGGTGTAGAAGATCATCGCTGCCGCATATTTGGAAAAAACCACCTGCCAGGTCCGGACCGGGGCGGTGAGCAGGGTTTCCAAAGTCCCGGAGCGCTCCTCCTCGGAGAACAGCCGCATCGTGATCAGCGGGAAAATGAACAGGAAATAGAACCAGAAAAGCGGCGTGTGGAAGGTGACGTAAACCAGGCTGTCGCGCACCGGCGTGTCGCGGAAGCCCTTCATCGCCGTGGACAGCGAGACGCCCTGCATCACCGTGACAAATGCCAGCACGATCCACCCGAAAGGAGTCAGGAAATACCCTTTGAGTTCTTTGAAGGTCAGGATGCGGAACAATCTCATGCGGCGGTCGGGCGCTCTTGGTAAGCCATTCCCGGGACAAGGCAAAGGGAAAAGAAACCGACTCGCGGGTGGCAGCGGCGGTGAAACTCATTTCGCCACCTCATCGCCGACGAACGTGAATCTCACGCACCGCAGGTTTGCCGAATCCGGCCCGACCATCGCGTCGAATTCCCCGGTTTCGGTGATGGGCTGGAAATCCGGGCCGGGGAAGCTGAGGTCTGCGGCGGTGAGCTTGAAGGTGACCGATCGTGATTCACCTGCCGCCAGCGTGATTCTTTGGAATCCGCGCAGTTCCTTGAGCGGGCGGGTGACCGAGGCGACCCGGTCGCGGAGGTAGAGTTGGAGGGTTTCCGTGGCGGGGTGATCGGCGAGGTTGGTGATCTGCGCGGAGATTTCGAGGATTTCGCCGGGATGCATCACCTGCGCGCCCGCCGTGACCGGGCCGTAGCTGAATTCTCCGTAAGTCAGGCCGTGGCCGAATGGATAGAGCGCGTCATTGCCGACATCGAGGTATTTGGACGAGTAATGGATCTCCGGATCGAATGGCCGGCCGGTG
>JBIPMR010000845.1:0-2647 GCA_044369025.1 Luteolibacter sp. | reverse complement strand
CGCGCCGGGAAACGTATAACTTCCGCTGATGCCATCGCCTCCTGAATACCCGGGGCCGTGCACGGTGCCGTAGAGCTTGGACGGCAGCGAGCCGATGTTTTCCATGATGTCGATTTCACCGCACGCGGGCCAGCCGACGGCCCCGATGTTCGCGCCTAACATCCAGAACGCCGGCCAGATCCCCTGGCCGCGCGGGATCTTGATCCGGGCTTCGATCCGGCCGTAAGTCCACGACGCCTTGTCCTTGGTCAACAGCCGCGCCGAGGTGTGGTTCCGGCCGCCATAATTCTCGGCACGGGCTTCGATGACGAGCTGGCCGTTTTCGATCCGGACGTTCTGGCTGCGATTGGTATAATATTGCAGCTCGTTGTTCCCCCAGCCTGAGCCGCCGATGTCATAGCCCCATTTGGTGGAATCCGGTGCGCTGCCATCCGCTTGGGAAAACTCGTCCGCCCACAGCAAGGTCCGGCCGGGGAGCACCTGCGCGGATGCCTCCAGCGCCAGCCCGGCGGCAGCCAGCATGGCGATGGAGGGCACCAATACCGAAAAGCTCATGTCAAAGCATCGCCCATGATCTCAATCCAGCGACCGAAAAACGGCTGAAAAATCATTTACGGAGTGGTCTCGAGGACCTGGAAGAACGCCTTACCCGGAGAAGCCACCGGGTCGGTCACCGAGAAGGTGGCACCATTGCCATTCACCACCGATCCGAACGGCGCCCAGTTGAGCAAATCGATCGACTTTTTCACCTGATAGCTCCGGCCCGTGACCGTTGGCCAACTGATTTTCAAGTCGGACGCGACGGTCTCCGCGCTCGCCGCAAACGGCCCAGCCACCCGGATGTTGTCATATTGGACCCTCGAATTCGACCCCCAGAGAGGCACGATCTTGATGGCGACGGCATTGGCCGGAATCGTCACCGGAAACGAATAGGTGGCCCACTCGCTGCCATCGCCGGTCAGCCCGGTGGGATACATCTCACCCGTGCTGGCGGTGCCCGGAAGAAACTCCACCTTGAGCCCTCCGATCTTATTGCCCTCCACCAGTTTCATGTCCATCGCGAAGGTATGGGTCTGGCCGGGCGTGAGTGACAGCGCTTCCAGCGGAATCTGCAGCCCGCTGTTCGCCACCAGCACCGCATACCAGGTTTGGGTCGCCGCCAAACCGTTGATTTCCGCATAGCCGCCCGGATTGCCACCGGCTGGCTGATAGTCCACGGTGTGGCCGTTGGCTTGGTCGAAGTCCCATTGCGCGCCATCGGGGATCTCGAATCCCGCGTTGGGGATTCCATAGACGATCGGTGGAACGACGTTGGCCACCACCGTCGCCGAACCTGCGGGAAATTCCGGATTGGCGTTGATGCCCTGGACTTCGAAGCCGTATTGGATGCGCACCCAGCCGGACGTGTCAAACTCCAGATCGACCACGGACCCTGCGTTAAGAGGCTGGGAAGTCAGCTTGAACTGGGTCGTATAATCCGCGTTGAAGCCGGTGATGAAGGCCCTGACCGTGTATCCCGAATCAAAGGTATAGTCGGTAAGCTCCGCTTGGAAGTTGCAGAGATCGTCCGGAAACACCGTGGCGGGCACGTCGTTGAGCGTGGTCGCGACCATCCACTTGTTGCCGGCCGGTCCCGCGCCATCGTTGTTGCGCCAATACGGGTTGTTGGGGCTTTCCACATAGGTGTTGTAGTTGGCTTCCAGCACGATGGAAGACGCTCCAACGGTCGATTTGACATCGGCAAGGGCCCAGGCATCGCCGAATTTATAGTCGTTAAAATTGGGTTCGTTGGATTCGTCGAGGCCGAAGACGTCCATCCGGCCGATCGAGATGCTGGAATCCACCGTGACGAGGGTGGCCTCCGATGTGCCGGTCCCTTCAAGAAGAGCCACGGCAAGACAAGAAGTATAAACGAGGGTTTTAAGATAGGATTTCATGGATGGATTTTTCGGGATGCTTGGTTTTCAGATATAGGGTGAGAGTGATACGAACAAGGGTCATCAAAAAGGGCGGCCGGTAAATCTACCGACCGCCCAGGTTGAGAGTGCTTCAGGGAGTGGACTCCAGCACCCGGAAGAACTTGCTGGAGGGAGTGATCGGATCGATGACGGAATAGAACGATCCGTCACCGGCGACAGGGTTGCCGAAGTTGCTCCAGTTGGTGAGGTTGAGGGATGACTCCACTTGGTAGCTGCGGCCATCCTGGGTGTTCCAACTGATTTCTACGGCTGGGGTCTTGGTCGCGGCGAGGGGGTTGGTCTGAGCAGGTTCGTCGATGACCCCGGTGTCGAGTGACACGTCGTCAATCAAGGCAACCCAGTCAAGATCCAGAATTGGCCCCGTCGCGAGACGGAAAGCGACGACCACGAAGCCAACTCCGTCCGGAATGAGGCGCGTTGTCTGGACCTTCGTCCATTCACCACCGACGGCGCTAAAGCTGGTGATCACGGGCGTCTCGATGGGAACTCCAAACTCGTCGTAGTAGTAAAAAGTATACTGCGCGTCAGTTCCGATATCCGTAAGCACATTCAACGCGTGGAACGAAAAGTTGTAGGTTGTCCCGGCAGTCACGGCAATCTGACTACTCCGGACCTCTGCAAGTGACGGTCCTGTCGAGCCGACTTCTCCAGTATGAACCTCGAGAACG
>JBIPMR010000844.1:0-2649 GCA_044369025.1 Luteolibacter sp. | reverse complement strand
ATACGCCACCATATTGATGAATATTGGACCGTCTTCAAAGCTCCCGAGATCGACGAGCAATATTGGGAAAATGGGCGCAATGTGCAAACCTTGACAAACTGCCTTCAACTCGCCGAATCCCAAGCCTCCTGGATAAAATTCCGCATTTCAGGAGACAGCTTGGATTGGGTTTTCAGCCGATTGAAGCGGCGCAGTGGCTGGCTCACGTTCGCCGCGCTGTGCATCGAGAGTTTTTCCGCGATCCATTCCTGGGAAACCGTCGTCCGTTTCCAGAGGAGTTCGGCCAGCGCCGGTTTCCGCAGATCCGATCCTTTCAGGCCGGGCAAGCCCCGCAGCTTTCAGCTCCTCGGCCAGCCCGCGCCATGCTGGCTCCTCACTGCGCGCGGGGACCCACCGACCTCCGCGCCGCATTTATGCCCGTTTGTAAGCAAGTGTATTCGTTTTCATATACAAACAGCTACAAACGCCTACACACCACTCACACGCAATGGATCCAATTCAAAACCCCTTCTCCCCCGGCGCGGGCGCGCCACCTCCAGAACTCGTTGGCCGTGAGGGAATTTTGGAACAATCCAGAATCCTTCTTGGCAGGGTCCTCCAGAAACGCCCTGAAAAAAGCATGCTTCTGACCGGACTCCGCGGGGTGGGCAAAACCGTCCTTCTCAATGAAATCGAGCGCTTGGCGATCAAGGAGACATACAGAACCATTTTCATCGAAGCCCATGAGGAAAAGCGTCTCGGCGCCCTGATTGCGCCTCACCTCCGCAAGCTCCTATACGATCTCGACCGGATTGCCGGTGCAGGCCAGAAAGTCAGACGAGGTTTGGCGGTCCTCCGCAGCTTTGTGGGAGCGATCAAAGTTACCATTGATGACGCCACCTTCGGGCTGGATCTTGAACCGGAGAAGGGAACCGCAGACAGTGGGGACCTTGAAATCGATCTTCCGAATCTCTTCACCGCCATTGGCGAGGCTGCCGAAGACCGGGGCGTCGCGGTCGCTATCTTGATCGATGAGATCCAATATTTCAGTCAATCCGAGCTTAGCGCCTTGATCATGGCGATGCACAAGATCCAGCAGCGCCAGTTGCCGCTGGTGCTGCTCGGAGCAGGCCTGCCAGTCCTGCCTGGGCTTGCTGGTGAATCAAAATCCTACGCGGAACGGCTCTTCAGCTTCCCGGACGTCGGCGCGCTCTCGGAACCGGATGCCGCCAAGGCGCTTCAAGATCCGGTTCAAGCTGCTTGCATCCACTTCGAAGCCGATGCCCTTGCTGAAATTTTCCGTCTCACCCATGGTTATCCCTATTTCATTCAGGAATGGGGCTACCAATCCTGGAACCGGGCGACAGCCTCTCCCATCACCTTGGAGATCGTCAAAGGCGCAACCGCCACCGTCGTTTCCCGCCTGGATGAGAACTTCTTCCGCGTCCGCTTTGATCGCCTCACACCCAGCGAAAAACGGTTTCTCCGAGCCATGGCTGAAATGGGACCGGGCGCTCACCGAACAGGCGACATCGCCGAAATTCTTGGTGTGAAAGTCATGAGCGTCGGTCCTGTCCGCGCGAAGCTCATCAAAAAGGGAATGATCTACAGCCCGGCACACGGAGACATGGATTTCACCGTGCCTCTCTTTGACGAGTTCATGCGCCGGGCGATCCCCACCATGGAATGAATTCGTGGAAATGGGATCAGTGGAAAATGGGGTCGGAAATGGTTTGCCCGCGGCCAAGATGCGGATGCCAATGAAACATCCAAAGCGGTGTGGCGCTTCGCTTCCCACCGCAGTCCAAAGGGCCGCCCATTCATGGAGTGCGGTGGCAGAGCGCAGCGGCGACACCGCTTTGGATTCTTCACGAAGCCAAAGTGCCGATGCTGATGAAACATCCAAAGCGGTGTGGCGCTATCGCTTCCCACCGCACTCCAAAGGGCCCTTATCCCCGGAGGTTTACCAAGAATGGCCCGCGAAACACGCATGAAGGCTACGGTTCAGCGAAATCCAGAGCCTGCAACAGGGCGCTGCGGTCTTTGTCCGCCAGGTTCTCCAACGGATAAACGATCCACTTCTCTCCCACTTTGATCGAAAAGAAATCCTCGCCCGCCTTGTAAACACCCGGCGCGGTGACGGTCTCGCCGTTTTTGTTCGTCCACTTCCGCTCCGGGATCGCCAACCCTTCGGGATTCGGAGCCTTTTCCGTTTCCTTGCCAACTTCAGCCGCCGGTTCCCCGGACTCTCCCTGGGCCGGATCACGGGTCTCGGATTCATTCACCTTCCTCGGATTGACCTCCGCGCCAGTGACGAGAACCATCGCATCGTGGGTCATCGGCCGGCCTCCCCGATACATCCCCCAGCGGAAATTGGTTTTCCCCTGCGGCCTGGCATATGAGCCGTCGCCCACCTTCCCGCCGTTCAGGAATACCTCGTATTCAAGCCCGTTGTCCCGCACCCGGACATGAAAGGGTTTGCCCGCCATTCGTTCGGCGATCATCTCGTCCTCGCCGATGCGCCGGTTCAGGATCACGTTGCCATCGCCATCGATATTCAGCTGGACCGACCAGTCGTTCACGTTGTTCCTCGCTTGGAAAATGATCATCAGGTGCGGCTTGATGATGGTAAACGTGCCGACCCACTCGTGCCACTTGCCTTTCTCCCAC
>JBIPMR010000843.1:0-2651 GCA_044369025.1 Luteolibacter sp. | reverse complement strand
ATGCGGAATCGAAGACCTCGCCATCGGCAACGTGCAGCATCCGGGATCCCAGTGGGGCGAAGAGGATCATACGGTCGCCGGCAGCGCCGCCTACGATGTCGCCTACAGCGCGGCCATCGACGTGCAGCTCGCTGTCAACTGCTGGGTTTCTAACGTTATCAGCTTCCAGCCCGCAGGAAACACTTCCACCAGCCACAATCCATCAAACGGCATCCGGCTGGGCTCCTCAAAAAACATCACCGTGCGCAACTGCGATTTCCAACGCCCGCAATACGGCGGCGGCGGCGGGAACGGCTACATGTATCGTCTCCAAGGTGCCGACGATTGCCTGGTGGTCGATAGCATCGCGGAGTTCAACCGGCACGGATTTGTGGTTTCCCACTCGGGCACCACCGGAAATGTTTTCCTGCGCTGCGAGGACCGCACCAGCAACCGCGCCACCGGCTCCGGCGGCGCCGGATACCTCACCGGCGGTGGCGATGGCAGTGACAATCACATGCACTTCAGCCACTCAAACCTGTGGGACAACTGCCGCGCGGTGGACAGTTTTTACGAAGCCATTTTCCGTGTCACCACCGGTCACGGCCTCTCCAGTGCCCACGGTGTCTACTGGAACACCACCGGCTCCGGCACCGCCTACCCGGACAAGCTGGTGGTCACCGAACAGGGCCGCTACGGCTATGTCATCGGCACCAGCGGTACGGTCGCTGCCGTCACCACCAAGGACCCGGCCCTGCACAACACCGCACCGGCAGATCACATCGAAGGCGTGGGCCTCGGCAGGACACTTTTCCCCGTCTCGATCTATCAGGACCAGCTCGAGCGCCGCCTCGGCACCGGCATCAAGGTGACGTCCAGCGCAACCGGAAGCGCCCCAGCCAACCTCCAGGCGCGCATCATCATTGATGGCACGGGCGCCGCCACCCACACGACGACCTCCAATTTTCAAATCACCGGGAGAACCACCGGCAGCGTGGCATCCGGCTCGGCGGTCGGTATTCAATTTGAAGCCGTAAAAAGCGTCTCACTGGAGGGTGGCACCTATGGCCAGAAAATCCTCGGCGGCACCCTCGACCGCGACTCACTCGGGCGCATCGGAGTGGCATCCGGCGGACTGGGGACGGACGGCGCGAACCGCGAGGCATTGCATTTCACCATCGACGCCAGCGGACTTTCACCCTCGGCCAAGGTCACCCTCGAGACGGTCCACCTCTCGCTACTCGGCGGCGGCGAATCCTGCCAGGTCATGAACCTCATCGGAAACACCGTGGCCGCCGTGGCTGGCAGCGCCCAAACCCTGCCCGACTCCGACTTCGATGTGTCCACCCTCGGGCTCAGCATGGATGGCGGCACCATCCGCACGCTCGCCGCGATCATTCCCGGCCCGGCCACCGACATCCGCGTGCGCGGGGTCACTCTCTCCATCACCGGGCGCGATGGCATCCGGGTCACCTCCACCGCGCCGGACGATGGAGCTGCTTCCCTGGCTTGGGACCTCGGGACCGGTCACGGAGGTTCGGTCACCTCGTTAGGGTCCGACTTCAGCATCGACGGATCCGCCGCATTGGCCGGTGCGGGTCTCATCGGCATCACGCTGGACGCCATGGCAACAGTGGATGTCACCAACAACATCGGCGCGAAACTCACCCCCGGCACCATCGACCGGGACGGGTCCGGCAGGATCGGCGTGGCACCCGGAGGCATCAACGAATTCGAGGGCATCGACATCGCCATCGACGCGACCGCCATCGACCCGCGCATCAAGATCCGCATCGAGTCGCTCACCGTGCAGTTCGTCAACGCCGATGAGTCATTGACCATTGTCAACCGCAGCGATCTAACGAGGCGTTTCACGGCAGGTGGAAGCGCCTCGGGGGCCGACTTCGTGATTGGCTCCGGCGTCGCGATGATCGACGTCAGGGCCCTCGATCTATCCATGGCGGGTGGGCGGGCGGGAAGCATTGCCACCTTTTTCGGCAATGCCATGCCGAGCCGCGACGCGAATTTCCGTCTGGTCGGCCTGGAAATCGCGGCAATACCTGCTGGCCCGTTGTTCGAGTCCTTCAACATCCGCAATGAAACATCAACTGCGGTGCTTGACTGGACGGTGAACTCGTTGTTCGGATCGGCACAGTTGTACCGCACGGAGAAACTCGGCTGGCCGTGGATTCTGCTCGGCTCTTTCCCCGGTGTTTCCGACTACGAAGAGGTGATCAGTCCGTCCCTCAAGTCCGCCTTCTTCCGACTCTCGGTGCCGCTCCCCTGAGCTGATAGGAGCATGGAAATGAAAACCGATGGACCCCAATTGCCGAATCGAAACGAAACCCCCTACGAACATGATCACCCGTGAAATGATGAAGGCGAAACAGTGTGGGCGGGAGAGGATGATGATGGTTTCCTTGGCAGCCCTGATCACGAGCTGCTTCTCACTAACCGATCAAACCCGCGCCGCGCCCGCGAAGCCGAACATCCTGATCATTCTCGCCGACGACCTCGGCTGGTCGGACCTCGGTTGTTATGGCGGCGAGATCCGCACGCCGCATCTCGATTCGCTCGCCGCGGGTGGCCTGCGCTTCACCCAATTCTATAACAGCACCCGCTGCTGCCCGTCGCGCGCGTCGTTGCTCACGGGACTCTATCCGCACCAGGCG
>JBIPMR010000842.1:0-2652 GCA_044369025.1 Luteolibacter sp. | reverse complement strand
TATTCTGAGCCGGCTCCGGGCGCCTTGACCCTGGCCAACGACAGTTGGCCCTCTCTCATCGTCGCCCAAGGCCCCCGCGCCGAGGAACGCTTCCTCGAATTTTTCACCGCCCAAATCCGCAACAAGAACACTCGGGATGCCTATTTTCGCGCCGTCTTTCGGTTTTTTGACTGGTGCCAAAAACGCGGCCTCGCCCTGGACGACATCCGGCCGGTGCACGTGGCCACCTACATCGAGGGCTTCACCGTCGGACTCTCCGATCCCTCCGTGAAGCAGCACCTGGCGGCCATCCGCATGCTCTTTGACTGGCTGGTGGTCGGCCAGATCGTCGACTTCAATCCGGCCTCGGCCGTGCGCGGCCCCAAACACGTCGTCAAGAAGGGAAAGACGCCCGTGCTCACAGCCGAAGATGCTCGCCAGCTCCTGGAATCCATTCCCACCGATTCACTGGTCGGACTGCGCGACCGTGCGCTCATCGCCACCATGCTCTACAGTTTTGCACGGGTGTCCGCTGCGGTCGGGATGCTCGTCCAAGACTACTACCTCCAAGGCAAACGCGCTTGGTTGCGGCTCCATGAAAAGGGCGGAAAATTCCATGAAATCCCCTGCCACCACAAGGCTGAAATGTACCTCGACACCTACATCGCGGCGGCCGGCCTGAAGGAGCACCCAAAAACGCCCCTCTTCCGCTCCACGCGCGGTCGCACCAACCAGCTCACCGTCCAGGGCATGAGCCGCGTCGACGCCTTCCGTGTCGTCCAGCGCCGTGCCAAGGCGGCCGGCCTCAAAGGCCGCGTCTCCAACCACAGCTTCCGCGCTACCGGCATCACCGTGTACCTGAAAAACGGCGGCACGCTCGAAACGGCCGCCCACATCGCGGCCCACGAGTCGCCGCGCACGACCAAGCTCTACGACCGGACGGCCGACAATATCACGTTGGAGGAAATTGATCGTAATCGCTTCTAGGTTCATCCCTCAGCACATCCAATCAGCCTCCGGCCGCAAGAAAAACCACGCCATTTGCAGAAGCCCCTATTTTTTGATGTCCGTGCCAAGCAGCGCTCTGTGCTCTTCGTACAATTGCAGATAAGTCGCAAATGATAGCCCTAGGGCGCTATCTTTAAGATCGGTTGCTTTTCTGCTCAGGCCAGCCCCGCCGAATATGTATTTATTGTTCTTTCCTATATAAGATACGCCAACTGACATATGCAAACTTCTATAACAAATACCAAGAACAATCCATTCCACATCATATCTGCGCTCTCTCGGCCCACATACCGCTTTAAGACTTGACTCGTCCATAAACTTTTCTTTCCCGGCACTAAACACGCATAAACTATTCTCCCAGAGAATGGCTTTCAAGTGCCCTTGCACCGGGATGATGTAAATTTGCACCCCGTCACTACTCTGCATATCTTTCCTAACCATTTTAGTGTAGAGCTCTTGTTCTCCCGGTCGAAATTCTGCATTGCCTGCTGTATAGCAAAGCGACAATCCGCAACAAAAATATAGTACGGAGATAAAATACTTGTTCATTTCTTGGATACCAATAGATGTTTAGGCCATGCGCCACGGTCCTGGTAAGAACACTAATCTATACAATGTTTTTACTTCGCAATCGTCGACGAATCCGTCAAACTCGCAATTTGGATGCTTTGCCGCATTCGCCTTCGCAACCTTACGCGCCATCTCGATAGCGGCAATTCGCACTTTATGTACGGCTTCTCCTGCGTCAACGCCACATACGACGCAATACTTACCCGCTTTTGGCTTTTGTTCATAGCGACATATTGCTCTATAACCTCTTATCTGCCAGACCCACTCTCCTCCTTCAGGCTCCGGAAAAGCTGGGGTTACCGGTGGTTGCGGCCAATAAGGATCAGGGCTGAACGGGTCCGTCTGATCTTCAGCTAAACCGAGTCGGTCTATGTAAATCAGCGGATTATTTCGGCAAAATTCATAGATGTACATTCCATCACCTCCCTCATTCGGATCTCTGCTGAGCCACCGCCCCAAAGTTGAATGATAATAGCGATAGCGCATCTGTCCGAACCCGGTTTCTCCATCGAAGTAGTGGCCGTGGAATAGCACGTTCCAGTCGTACGTGTTGGAGGCGTCCAACCACGCTGAGGTGAGGAACTCCGCTTTTCCGAAAGCCGCGTAGCGCGCCCGCTGCTGCACCGACCCGCTGGCGTCGGTGAGCGCGATGACATTGAGGGAGGCGTCACGGAGTGCGTAGAGGTCGTCCTGCAAGGTCGTTCCACTCGAATACCGTTGGCGGCGGATGAGGTCGTTGATGTCCCTCGCCCCCCAGAAGTAGCGGCGTTGGGGATCTGAAGCCGTACCGATGTATTTCTCTGCCACCTGCCAGGCATCGGTGTAGTAGAACTTGCGGACCGTGCTGCTGATGGTTTTCGTGACCCGACGTGACAACGCGTCATAGGCACAATCTTGCACCGCCCCGGCCGTGGGCGTGGCCTTCATGAGCCGGTTCCAGGCGTCCCATTTCAAGGTATAGGCCGCGTTCCAGGCGGCCGGCTGCGGCAGGTAGGTCATGTTGCCCGTAAGATCGTAAGTCGGGGGAGTGATCACCCCGGCGGGGTTTGTTATTGCCGTTATCTCGTTTCCTTTGTTGTGGGTGCGGGTTTGGCT
>JBIPMR010000841.1:0-2655 GCA_044369025.1 Luteolibacter sp. | reverse complement strand
GGATCGGTTTCCAGTCCTCGGTCTGGGTGATCGCCGCGGTGGTGGGGCTGGCATTGTTAGCTGCTGTGGTTTTCCTCCGCGGCGGACTGGGAGAGGCCAATCAAAAAACCAAGTTCCACCATCTGATCTCGCGCAACCGATCGGTGAACCTGCTCTCGCTCGCCCGGATGTTTCTCTTCGGTGCGCGGGATGTTTGGTTTGTCGTCGCGCTGCCGGTGTTCCTCTCTTCCGTGCTCGGTTGGAAATTCTGGCAGGCCGGCGGCTTCATGGCGCTGTGGGTGATCGGCTACGGAGCGGTGCAGGCCGCCGCGCCGCTGATCCTGCGCGGCAAGTCCGATCCCACCGGTGCGACCGCCACCCGGCTCGCGTTTTTCCTCGCGCTGATCCCGGCGGGGATCGCCGTGGCGCTTTGTGGCGGGCTCGATCCGGCCAGCGTGGTGATCGCCGGCCTGATCCTGTTCGGCATCGTTTTCGCACTCAACTCCGCCGTGCATTCCTATCTGATCCTCGCCTACACGGACCGGGACAAGGTCGCCCTCCATGTCGGGATTTATTACATGGCGAACGCCTGCGGCCGCCTGGCCGGGACCCTTCTATCCGGCTGGCTCTATCAAATCGGCATCCGCCATGGCGGCAGCGGCGGCCTGGTGGCGTGTCTCGCCGCTTCCGCGATGTTCCTCGTCCTCACTTTCGGGATTTCCTTCGCCCTGCCACGCCGTCCCGCCATCAAACCATGAACCCGCCCAACACCTCGCCGATGAACCTCTTTGAACGCCAGCTTTCGCTGTGGGTGGTGCTGTGCATCCTCGCCGGCATCGGGCTTGGCAAACTCGCGCCGGATCTGGCGAGGACGCTCGACGGCATGTCGATCTTCGTCAATGGCGCTCCGGTGGTCTCGATTCCCATCGCGATCTGTTTGTTTTTCATGATGTATCCGATCATGGTGAAAATCGATTTCGGCGAAGTGGTGAAAGCCGGCCGCAACCCCAAGCCGGTGTTGCTCACCCTGCTGGTGAACTGGGGCATCAAACCCTTCACCATGCTCGGCATCGCCACCCTGTTTCTGGGGGGATTCTTCAGGGATTTCCTGCCCGGGACGGAAATCCTCAAGGACGGCAGCAGCGTCGAACTCTATCGCTCCTACATCTCCGGCGCCATCCTGCTAGGGATCGCGCCCTGCACCGCGATGGTGTTGGTGTGGAGTCATCTGGCCAAGGGCAACCAGGGTCACACGCTGGTCATGGTGGCGGTCAACTCGCTGTCGATGCTGTTTCTCTACGGCCTGCTCGGCGGATGGTTGTTAGGCGTGAACCGGATGCCGGTGCCCTGGGAGGCGCTGCTGTTGTCCATCGGGATCTATGTGGCGCTGCCGCTGGTGGCCGGGTATTTTTCGCGGATGTGGATCATGAAAGCCAAAGGGCCGGATTGGTTCGCGGGAAAGTTCCTGCATTTCCTCACGCCGGTTTCGATCATCGCCCTGCTCGCGACCCTGGTGCTGCTGTTCAGTTTCAAAGGTGAAACCATCCTCGCCAATCCGCTGACGATTCTCTGGATCGCGATCCCCCTAACCCTCCAGACCTTGCTGATTTTCGGAATCACCTACCTCGCCGCTAGGTTACTCAGGTTCTCCTACGAAGACGCGGCCCCTTCGGCGATGATCGGCGCGTCCAACCACTTCGAAGTCGCCATCGCCACCGCCGTCATGCTCTTCGGCCTCAACTCCGGGGCGGCGCTTGCCACCGTCGTCGGCGTGCTCATCGAAGTGCCGCTCATGCTGCTGCTCGTCCGCGTCTGCCAGAAAACCCAGGGCTGGTTCCGGAGAGAAGCAACATAAGGTCGCGACACTCGGGCTGGATTGTCTTTTGCTTTTGGTATCGAATATCCCATGGCTGACGCGTTCCCGCTCCCGCTGCTGCTGCTCGCGTTTCTGTTCGCGTCGATGCTCTATGCCTCGGTGGGCCACGGCGGAGCCTCCGCCTATCTCGCGGTGATGGGTTTCGCGGGCATGTTGCCGGTGGAAATGAAACCCATCGCGCTCACCCTCAACATCGCGGTTTCCGCCATGGCGCTGACGATGTTCGCGCGCGCCGGGCATTTCCGTGGCAAGCTCTTCTGGCCGCTTGCGCTCGCCTCGGTGCCTGCGGCATTTCTCGGCGGCTGGCTGCAATCGCCCGATCCCATCTTCAAATGGATCCTCGCCGCCGCCCTGCTCTGCGGCGCGTGGCGGCTCGCCTTCGGCAGCAAAACCGACGCCCGGGAAACCCGCGCGCCGCAGCCGGCGTCTCTGCTAGTCCTGGGTCTCGCGCTCGGGTTCCTGTCCGGCCTCATCGGCATCGGCGGCGGGATTTTCCTAACACCTCTGCTGGTTCTCTTCCGCTGGTCGCCCGCCAAACCCGCCGCTGCGATCTCGGCCGCCTTCATTTTCGCCAATTCGCTCTCGGGCCTCGGCGGTTTTCTGGTCAAGGGCGGCGCGGTTCCCACTCTCGCCTGGATGCTGCTTCCGGTGGTTGTTTTCGGTGGCTGGCTCGGCGCCACCTGGGGCAGCGGCAGGGCCCACTCACCCGCACTCCGCCAAGCCCTCGCGGTGGTGTTAGTGATCGCTGCCGCCAAGTTTCTGGTCACTTGAACTCCGCTTCAACTGGAGCGCCGAGGTTG
>JBIPMR010000840.1:0-2658 GCA_044369025.1 Luteolibacter sp. | reverse complement strand
ACACGCGGATCGGCTCGATCGGCAAGGAAAGCTCCGAGCTCGACTTCGCGGCCGACCTCCTGCTCCTCGGGGATCCAGACCTCGAGCGTGACCAGGACGGGAACCGGCTGGTTCGCTGGATGTGCAAAAAGAACCGGCACGGTCCATGTGAGGACATCATCACCAAGTTCGACGGACAGCTTCAGACGTTCGCAGACGCTCAGGTTTCGCCCGTAGACGACTTCGGAGGCTGGAGGTAACCCAATGGCATCCGAGAAGCAAAAAGCCGGTAGCGGCGAAATGCGGAGGCGACACGAGGCGATCGTGCGGAGTGGCGTCCTCTCGTCGCTCCGCTCCGAGGGTCGGCTGGTGTTCGTCATCGCCCTGGTGTGGGCCGACTACAAGTCGTGCCAGTTCACCATGTCATGCCGAGGGGCCGCGACCGTGGCCGGGGTCCAGACCACATCGATCCGCCGCGGCTTGAAGCAACTTGTCGAGGCTGGCGTCCTGGAGCGTGGCCCGAAGAAGGGGAAGCGGGACCGCTATCGGTTCCTCCTCCCCTCCTCTGGGGGCGCACACACGGGGTGTCAGGTAGGTGACACCGGGGGTGTCAGGGGCGCACACACCCCGTGTCAGGAGCGCGCACCGGGGGTGTCACAAGCGCGCACCGGGGGTGACCCCTATTCCTCAATACTCCTCAAGGAATCCTCAAAGATTCCTTGAGAGGTTCCGGACACGGCCACGGCCCGGAGGCCGTTGCCGCGTCCACCTCGGCAAGGACAGTTGCCCACCGCCGACCCTCGTCTACCCTCGACCCAGTTCAGTTCCCCCACGGAGGATTTCCCATGCGACGGATCGTATTCGCGGTAGCCCTGTCCCTGATCGCCACCTCGGCCCACGCCGGCCCGTTCTCTCGCCGGGTGACGACGACCAGGGCGAGCACCTGCACGGGCGGCAACTGCTCGACGGCTTCGACCCGGACGGTCAGCCGCGGGGCTCAGGCCCACGCCGAGGCGATGGCGGCGAGCGGCTCGATGGTCCACGCCGCAAGCCACGGGGCGACGTACGAGGGTGTCGGTGTGGGCGGATCGCCGGCCGCGGCTCTCGCGTCGTGTTGCAACAACGGCGGGACGGTGCTCGAGGAGGGCACGGCTCAGGGGCGAGATGGCCGCTGGTATGCCTGCCGGCGCTACAGCCTGCGGTGATTCATTCGACGCGATTCATCTAGTGGCAGGATCCCGCCTTGCGGGAAACGGAGCGTTCGATTCCTCCATCGCGTCTTGGTCGATGTGGTGCGTCACGACGGCGGCCACGTTCATTTCACGAAGGGATTCTCGATGCGTCTTCTCTCGACAGTAGTGGCGGTGGCGGCTCTGGCTCTCGTCGGTGCGTCTAGCCAGGGGGCGATGGCCCCGCGGAAGTCGCCGGTGCCGGCAGTGATCCCTCGGACGACGCTCTTCCGCGGCTGGGTGACGGTCACGATTGGCGGCCAGACCTATCCCGGCTACGCCGACTGGCGGGGCTTTCCCGACACCGTGCCGACCGGCGACCCGACCACCTGGGTGTTCGTCGGCAGCGGATCGTCCTGGCGGCTGCTGTCGCAAGCGGAGTTGCGGGCCGCGACGGTGCGGCTGGTGCAGCTTGACCTTGGTTATTCCAACGGTCCGTACAAGCCCGGCACGACGGCGACGGGGATGTGAGGCAACGGGCCAAGAGTTGAATAGGGGATCGAGTTATTCAAGCGGCGAGGCCGCGGGAGGGGTGAGGATGGCGATTGCAGTTACCAGCCCGGCTGTCGGGCGTTTGGCGGCGGCCCTCGGCCTGGAGCGTTGCCGAAGCGCGACTATCAGCCTCGGAGTTGATGAGGTGGTGATGATCAGGGCGCAGCAATACGCCGAGGTCAATCAACTCACGCGGATGGCGGCCGAGCTGGAGACGAATGAGTATGTCGTGATCACTCGACACGAATACGACAAGCTCAAGGCCGAGGCCAGCCCCTTTGCCGATGCCGCTGAACGCTCATCAACGGTGAGCAAAACGGGCGAAGGGCAAAGCGGGATGAGGACGGAGCGGGTGGTGTTGGAGATCACGCGACCTGCGATTGCGAACTACCCTGCTCCCGCGAAGCAGTTCATGTGGCAGCATTTGCTGCGCAATGTCGTCCAAGGCGACCGCGAATCCGTCCGCGTCGTCGAGGAGGCGTGTCCCGACGCATGGGCGCAGACGTTTGCCAGACTAGAAGCCGAGCGTGACGCCGCGATCCGCGAGCGTCAAAAGCTGGAGGCCCGCGTGGCAGAGCTAGAGGCCGCGAGCGGCGGCAACCTACCGGAAACTCCGGACGGTTCGTCGCAGGCCGCAAAACCCGAGTTGCCCACCGGGTGATCGCCCGTAGCGTGGGGCCATGCCCACGACGCCGATCCACTTGACGATCCCCGGCAAGCCGGTCCCGCAACCGCGGCACCGGGCCACGCGCGGCGGCAGGATGTACCTCCCGAGCTCGGCCCCTGTCCGGGCATTCAAGGCCGCGATCATCGCTGTGGCCCGTGAGCGAGTTAGGAATCCGTTCCCGGGTGGAGTGGTGGTTGGCATCACCGCCGTGTTCTGCCGCCCACCGTCACACCTGACGGCCCGCGGTGAGCTCAGGAAGGGCGTGGCGGATCATCCCGGAAAGAACCTGGG
>JBIPMR010000839.1:0-2659 GCA_044369025.1 Luteolibacter sp. | reverse complement strand
GGCGGAAATCCCGATCACCGAGTCCAGGCCGGCGGGCACATCCAACGCACCGAAGGCATCGGATCCCCAGGCTTGGACGCGGCCGTCCCGGGTGAGTCCGAGTTGGATATTCGAACCGACGGCGAGGGCGGCGAGGTCCCTGCGACTTGCGGGGCCGGATTCCAAGCCTGATGAGGTGTTACCCCAGCCGACGATCCTGCCGGATTGATTGAGCGCGAGGATGCTGCCGGAGCCGGCTGCGACGTGAACGGAGCCACCCGCAGCGGCGGGAACCGTGGTGGCTTCATTGGAACTCGATCCCCAGACGACGACTTGCCCGTTTGCCCGGAGGGCGGCGGTTAGGTATTCCTTGGCGGAAATTTCGATCACATCGGCAAGGCCCGTCGGGACGGTGGCGTAGGAGGCACTGCCCCAGGCGACGACGCTGCCGTTCGCCTTGAGCGCGACGCTGTGGCTGGATCCGGCGGCCACGGAAATGACCCCGGCGAGGCCGGGCGGGACATCGCATTGGCCGGAGGAATTCTGGCCCCAGGCGGCGACGCTGCCGTCCTCCTTCAAGGCGAGCGTATGATAACTGCCAGCGGCGATGGCGATGACCGGGCCGAGATCGAGGGGGACATTGCATTGACCGGCGGCGTTTGCCCCCCAGGCGGCGACGTAGCGGGCGGGTTTGTCCGCGGCGGAGAGCGCGGAGCTGCCCTTGGCGATTTCCTCACCGTCGCCGGCTCCGTCCTGATCGGTGTCGCGGTTGAACGGGCTGGTCCCGAGTTGGAGTTCCTCGGCTTCGGTGAGGCCGTCCTGATCGTCATCGTCGTCAGGCACATTGGTGACGGTGATTTGGAAAACTTTGGCGAAGGTATTGCGGCCGGAATCGGTGACTTGGATGCGGACCGAGAGCAGCGGCTTGGTTTCGAAATCGAGGATCGCGTTGGTGAGAAGCTGGTTGCCGGAAATTTTGAATTTCGAGTTGTCGGTCGAGCCGGGGCCGGCGACGAGCGCGTAGCTGAAGGTGTCGGCCGGGCTGTAATCCATGGCGGCGAGGCTGCCGACGGGCGTACTGGCGGGCAGGGCCTCGGCGAGGCTCGCGCCGGTCAGGGTGAGGTCCACCGGGCCGACGCCGCTGGTGAATTTCAGACTCACGACCTGGCTGATGAAATAGCCTGAGTAGGTGGCGATGGCGACGAAGTTGAAGATCCCGGCGGTGGATGGGCTGCCTGAGATGACCCCGGTGCTGGAGTTGAGGGAAAGCCCGGCCGGCAAGAGCGCCGCGCTGAATTGTGGAGAACCTCCGCTGGTGACCAGTTGGTGGCTGAAACTCTGGCCGACGCGGCCTTCCGTGACCCGCAGCGAAGTGAAGCGGGCGCGGGCAGTGGGCTCCTTGATGGCCAGGGCGTAGCCGTTGCGGGCGGCGATGGCACTCACGCTGACCAGGCTGTCGGAGGTGGGCCGGGGTGCTGCCGGAATGGAGGAGTATGAATCATCCGGGTGCGGGCTCGCCGCCAGAGTGGTGGCGGTGGCATCGGCATTGAGGATCAGCGCGAACATGTCGCCTGCCGCGAGGTCGATGGTGCTCGATGTTTCGGGACGAAGGATCTGGGTGGTAGTGTCGTAGATGGGATCGCCGATAAATTCATAGAGTTTCCCCCCCCTTTGGATTCCCCAAATGGGAGCTTCCGTCCCTGAAAAGTAACGTCCTTCCCCCGACTGTGCGACCCGGTCGAAGCCGGTCGAAGTGGATAGCCCGAGTCCGTACCAATAACTGACATAGCCGCTGCGGTTGATAACGACATCGGCGGGTGAAAAGGAGTAAGAGTCGGGGCGGCCCGCGACGGAGATCAGCTCGCTGCCGAAAACATAACCCGGGTAGCCGTCGACGATCACTTTCGCGGTCCCGTTGGCCATCAGCGCGGTGGCACCGTTTGCATCAATGGCGACCACCCCGGTGGCAATCGGGTTGACGAAGCTGGAACCTCCGGGATTCCGGCCCCAGGCTTGAACGGTGCCATCGGATTTGAGCGCGAGGCTGAAAGAGTCGCCCGCCGCGATGGCGATGACATTGGTCAGGCCGGTCGGGATGGTCCTTTCGCCATAAGAATTGCTGCCCCATCCGGTGACGGTGCCATTCCGGTGGAGAGCCAGGCCGTGGGTGCTGCCTGCGGCGACTTGCACCACGTCGACGGGTGCCTGGGGAATCGGGCCTGGAACGGAGTTTCCCCAGCCGAGAATGTAGGGGCCGATGAACCAGCGGATGTGGTGGCGGGAAATTCCGAAGCTGTTGCGGGCGGTGAGCGTGACGAGGAAATCGCCGCCGCGGGTCGGGATGCCGGTGATTCCCCCGGTCTGTGGATTGACGGCCAAGCCGGGTGGGAGACCTTGCGCGGCGAAAGTGGAGGGGCCGTTTTCCGCGACTGGAGTGAGCGAAAATGTCTGCCCGGGTTTGCCCGTCGCGATCAGGCTGGCGGAGATCCGTGGGATGGGAGCGGCGGCGCTGAGGATGAGCGAGTGGTCGCCTCCGGCGGCGATGGAAACGGCTTGGGTGGTCAACGGTTCGTTGGATTGGCCGCTCCAGTTCGCGCCCCAGGCGATGCAGGAACCGTCGGCGCGGAGGGCGAGAGTGTGGTGATTTCCGGCGGAGATCCGGGTGATCGGACTGGCGGTT
>JBIPMR010000838.1:0-2660 GCA_044369025.1 Luteolibacter sp. | reverse complement strand
CGGCCGCCACGACGAGATGGCTACCGCCAGCGATCTGCGTGCCGGCGGGAAAGGTGTAGCTGATGCCTTCATCGAACCGCCATCCGGTCAAATCCACGGGGGTTGCTGATTTGTTGAATAGTTCGATCCATTGTTCGGGATTCTCGCTGTAGGGGACGGCTGGTTCGGCGCCGGTGGCGGGTTGGGCCAGCGTGGGCGGCCCATGGTACATGATTTCGTTGATGGTGATTTGATCCTGTAGGCGGACGATGTTGGAGCTTCCGATGGTGGCGCTGGCGGGGATCAGCAGTGGACCGGTGCCGTCTGGCCAGCGCGCGCGGCCGTCGCTCCGAACGGTGGTGGCATCCGCGATGGCGGTGGCACCGGGCCGGAGGAGAAAGAGGGTGTCGCCGGCGACAGCCTGGAATTCAGGAATGGTTTCGTGGACGACGCGCAATCCTCCCGGTGGCAGCAGCTGGGCGGGTAGAATAAAGTCAGCGGCGCCCGAGAGGCCGGTGCGGCGGAGGATAAACCCACCTGTTTCAACAGCGGCGGCGCCGCGGTTGATGAGTTCGATCTGCAGCGGGCCGGCCTCGGAGGCGGTCAGTTCATTAATGACCAGCGAGTCTGGGGTCACGGCTTCTAGGCCGGCGGGCGTGATGGACGCGCTCAGGCCAGCGCCAAAAACCATGCCGGGATCGGGGGTGGTGGCTTGATGGACTTCGACGGCGAGGAGGTTATCGCCGGTGACCAGCGCGGCCGCGGGTAGGATGATGCCGGTCAGCAACGGGGTGTCGCCTACGGGAGTGGTGGCGGGCGTGGTATGGTTGACCGGGCCGGCTGGCAGGTTGTGGCGGTAGACTTCTGTGCCGTTGAGCCAGACGACGGCGCCGTCGTCCACCGCGAGGTCGAGTTTCAAAGTGGTGCGTGACGGCTGGTCGGAAAAGGTAAAGGCGTGGCGGAAATAGTAGGTGGCGGGTCCGGTTGGAAGTTCGGTCGTCCGCAGGGCATCACTGGTGGCAAGACGGCCGTCGCCGCTGAAATACACCGCGTTTTCGGATCCCGAAAAATTGAGCGGCGACTTTGTCGAACTCGCCAGCTCGGCAATCTGGGCGGCCTCCAGCGGGGTGCTCCACACCGCCACATCATCAAGGCTGCCATTCATGAACCCGCCGCCATCAAATGCCCATGCCCCCAGGGTCAGCGGCACCGCCGGGCCGTTGCTGAGCGGGCTGCCGACCGCCGTGCCCTGAACGACACCATCGAGATAAAGCGTGCTGCCCTCAGGGGAGAAAGTAACCGCCACATGCCTCCATCCCGTGCCTATGCTGCTGGTGCTAGTAATCAGTCTTGGCGCCGGTCCGCCGGACTGGCGCCAGACGAGCTTGGCTGTGGCGGGATTTGAGCTGGTCAGCGAGAGAATGTTGTCGGAAAAGAGGCCGTTGCCCTGACGGGCGAGAATCGCTCCAAAACCGCCGCAACAATCGGCGTCCTGCGCCGCGGCATTCCATTTGGCCCACAGGCTAATGGTGCCGGAAACGGCCGCATTGAGCCCGCCGCCACCAGGAATCTCGACATACTGCGAGGCACCGCTGAAGGCGAGTGCGCCATCTGCCGTTCCGGCACGATCCGCCGTCGACGAAACAGCGCCGCTCACAGTGCCGCTGGTCCCGCGCAAGGCGGTCGCATTGCCATTTAATGGCCAGTAGGATACCAACGTGGCCGCATTTTCGCCAGGCCACGAACGGTCGTCGAATGACGGATCCTTCCAATTTGCGCCCGGATCCACTCCGCTGGCGTTGTGCCGCCAGAGGGCATCCAGCGGAATCAACGTCCGGGAAACCACCGATGTTTCAGGAAAATTGCGACTTCCCGGGGTGCCGCCGATGACCACACTAGAAGTCCAATTTTCCGCGAGGGTGCTGCGAGTGTTGGGATCGCGTTTGGCCAGCGTGGCTCCCGAGCCATCGGCGGCGACGGGCCATGGACTGTTGTCGCCATACGCCAGCTCATCCATCAGTCGGTGGTTGCGGTCGCGGAGTTCTAGGGTGTCGCCGCTATTGGCGAGCTGGCCGGTGAATGGCCCCAGCACGCCCGTCACCCCAGTGGTCGCTTGCAAACCGGCGGGATTAGCGGCGATCAGCAAGTGACCGCGACCGGGAATGATCGTGCCTTCAGGAAATTCGTAGCTCGCCCCATCGACGAGCTTCCAGGCCGAGAGATCGATGTCGATCGCCATCTGGTTATGCAGTTCGATCCACTCGCCACTCGTGCTGCTGTCCGCTGGATGATAACTCACCTCGTTGAAAACGACCACACTGTCCACCGCCGCGGCGCGGTTGAACAGGATGAGAAACAAGACGGAAAGAGTCAGGAATGAGCGTTTCATGCGGGGGAATAACAGATAAAACTACCGGCAAGCGCAGGGATCGTAAAGCCTTGGATGTCGTGAGGCTAGTAATGGGGCGGAAGCGTGGTCTGGGGAGCGGTCTCGTCAGGCGGGAGGGCGTGGGCGTCGGGGTTAATGGGTCAGCGGGCTTGGTGCGCGTCGGTCGGGGGAGCTAGCTGATCGATCGGGTTTTTCTCTGAGATTCTTCGATTGCCAACCTCTTTCCCCAGTGAAGGGTCAGACGTCATGAAATGTTTGTTTGCCTGCCTGCTGGGGACGGCTTCGACCGTCG
>JBIPMR010000002.1:0-28786 GCA_044369025.1 Luteolibacter sp. | reverse complement strand
CTGCCGGAGTCGGGTTCTGGAATTTGAGCCGCAGATTGCCGAGCACTTGGTAGCAACCAAACGGCACATTAGCACCCCTGCCGCCCCCCGATCCGGGGCCTTTGCAGGTGAAGGTCTGGTTGACCAATGCCTCGGCCTCGCGGTTTTTGCCCTCGGCGAGCAGGCGGCGGATCTCCGGCAACGCGGTGTGGGCTCCCTCCCGGTTGTCGTCACCCGGCGAACCCGACCAGACCGAACTTTCGTTGAGCACGATCCGCTCCTCGTCCACCCCGCCGAAGACCATCGCGCCGATTCGCCCGTTGCCGAGCGGCAGCGACTCGTGAAAGCTCGCAGCCGGTTTATCAAACCAGATGGACGTCGTGGGATCGGCCGCCAGAGCGGATACGCTGGAGGCAAACAGGATGGCGAAGAGTTTTTTTTGCATAAGATTGGTTTAAAATGATTTTTGAGGAAGTAAGCGGCAGGGTCAGTCCCACATATTCACACTTTTTGGTTCCCACCATTTGAGCCTTTCGCCTGGCAGGGTTCAAAGCGACTGACAACGCCGTCGCTGCAATCAGATATCGCGCTATTTGTTGGCTTTTTCATGCTTCTTTCAGGGCTTCAACGCTTACCTTGTCAGGAAGTTTCTCACTCAAACTCCACGCTCCAGCGGGTTTCTCCATTATCCTTCCGTTCCATCACCAGTGTCGTCAACTCGCCGCCCGCAGGGTGCGATTCCATTCGGGCCAGAGCATCATTTGCCGAAGCACGGATGGGCTTGCGGCCATTGCCTGCCAACACGATGCGAAAAGGTTCGCTGCCGATCACCTTGGCCGTGCCGCTGAGTTTCCTGCTCGCAGCATCCCACTTCACCTCCGCCAAATCAACCCAGCCTTGGAGGATGTGGCGGTTGGTGGAGACGACTTGTGGGTTGGGTTCGACCTTGCGGACGGAGATCATGGCGCAGTGGTTGGGCTCGAGTTCGCGGGTGAGGCGGGCGCTGCCGGGGAGTTTGCCGAGGTAGGCGTCGGACCAAAAATCGTAGGCGTGGTATTCGGCGGATGGATCGAGTCCGATGGCGTTATCGACGCATTGACCGCTCATTGCGGTGGAAATGGCTGCGCGTTCTTTGCCGGTGTTGTAAAAGGTGATTTGGTGCCAATCGGGCGTGAGTTTGAGATCATAGACCTGCGGGTTTTTGACCCCGGTGAAAGCATCGAGCGGACGGGCGGACTTGGCCTCGGAATAATGCGGATAGGTGCGGGAAACATCGTGGGTGATCTCGGGAGTGAAAAACGAGAACGATGTGGCGAGATCGAGCCGACCGCTGGTTAGAAAGACCATAGTGAGCAAGGACTGGCGAATTCCCGGCGTGATGCCATGCACGGCTTTGGTGTCTGGATAATAGTGGAAGACCGACCGGTTTTTATACCAACGCAAGCCGCTGACAGAAATCATGGCGGGTTCGTAGCCATTGGAGTCGCCCCACGTCCGCTGGGTATCGACGATGCCGGCGGTGACCTCGAGGCAGGGGCGTCCGGATTCGCCGATGTTGCGCTCGTCGATGAAGCCGTCTTTGCCAAAAGCCTCGCGCAACAGTTGGTATGGGATGCGGTAGGCGGCGCTGGTGGTGGCGTGGCGGTCGTCGAAGCCACCTTCGGGGCGCCACCCGCATTCCGGGTAGTCCACCTTCACGCCGCGCACGCCGTCGGCCGCGATTTTTTTCCAGACCTTGAGAAAGTGCGCCTGGAACTCCTTGTTGGTGTAATCGAAGGTGACGTAGGGTTGGTGGTGCGGATGCTTGGGATTTCTGCCAGGTCCCCTGTAATTTTTGAGAATCTTGCGAGGTGCGAATTTGTCCACTTCGGACGAATCGTTGAAGAGCATCCACTGGGGGAACTGGCGTGCGAAGTCATCCGACGGCATGCCGAGTTGCATATAGATGTAGGGAATGCCCTTGTCCTCGCGCATCGCTTCGCACCATTTCGACATCGTGTCGTAGGGAGCGACGAGGTGATTGTGCAGGCGGAAGCGTTCGTCGTCCCACCACCCTTGTTCGGTATCGTGATGATATTTGTCCGGTTCGAGACGAAGGGAAACCGGAGTGTATTTCGTGATGCCGAATTTGTTGGCGTGTTTGAGTTCCTCGATGAGCTTGGCGGAATTGTTGACGTCGGGTAATTTGCTCATCGCGCCTACGCTCCATCCGCAGAGCACGGGAAAATCGTAGACGTTCGGGTCGGCATTATTGGCTGCGCGCATGGCGAGACCGTAGCGTTCGAGAGCTTCGAAGGGATCGCGGGTGTGGACATCGATGTAGAGGGTATCGTGCGCGAGCCATGTTTGATCTTCATCGATCAGGCGACCGATAGGGTCTTCCGAATAAAACGCGGGAGATCCGTTTTGCAAGGTGGCGTAGGCGCCGAATTCACGGTAGCGCAGGCCGCCCCAGACAGCGCTGCGGCGGGTGCCTTCGACGGTGCCGGTGAGCATCAGCGCATTGGCGGCGCTACGAGTGAGGCCGGGCTCGACGGTGGTAGTAGCGTCACCCGCGCCACCATTGAGAGTCATCGGTTTTTCGATCGTCCGGCCCCCGAAAAATTTACCGCTACCCAGGGGGCGGCTTTCTCTAACACGCAGGCTCAGGAAGTTCGGAGTTTCAAGGCCAAAGCCGCATACGAGTGCAGGGTGATTTTCGTAGAGGGCGTAGGTGAAGAGTTGTTTGGTGGCACTGTGGTAGCGGAGTTCATTAGAATCGACGACTGAAAGGGTGACGCGCTTGCCGGTGCCGAGTTCGTCGGCGAGATCAGCCACGTTGATCGACTCCACGTTTCCGGTGCGTCCCCAAGGCAAAGCGAAACGGGCGTCGCTGAGTAGAACATCTCCGGTTTTGGCGTCTTGGATGGTGAAGGAGCCTTGTGCTTCAAACGCGACGGTAACAATGCCATTGTCGAGCTTCCCGTCGGCATAGGTGACAGGTGCCGCGGAAGACGGGTGAAGTGTTGCGAGGACGCAAGCGCAGGTAATAAGGGAGCGGGCAATCATGGTTTTGAAACGGTTCTTGTTTTTAAGTCGGATGCGTTAAGCGTCAATCCTCTTTTTTCCTCCCCCGTCTATAGCACGAACGAGCGATATCTTAGCGCGCCCTGCCCAACATTTGAGCCCCGTAAAAAGGGTCAGTATCAGAGCAAATCAACAAGAAATTTTGTGAGTAGTGAAAAGGGTGCGAGGGATGGTGCCAGTTTTTGAGCGGAAAAACTGGCTGGCTGGACAGGCTGGGATCCAGCGGTAAGGAAACGAGAGGTGGAGACGGGGAGAGGGCGGTGGCGACGCCGGTTTACCCTGCGTGGAGCAGGGAAGAGCCCCTTTTTCCTGGCGGACTGGTGTGATACGCCCTCGACACCTCGAGCCGTGATTGCTCCGCAGAGCAGAAGGGGGAGTGCGTTTTTTTCATGACGTCGTTGTTAGGCTTTGAGAAATTCTTTCTTAATCGATGAGATCGGCTTGGGCAAATGGACCTTTAGTTTTTCCATCAGCCCCAATCCACAGCAACTTTATCGAGGTTGCGGACTTGGGGGTTTCGAGATCGGTTGAAATGACGAGCGGTTCGAGTGGGGACGCTTTCAGCAGGTCGTGACTGGTTCGCAGCTTGCCCTTGGCATCGAAAAATTCCGCCCTCACGGTTCCCGAGGCGAAGACTCCGAACCGTCCAGTCAGGTGCGTCTGTCGGCCTTCGCGCTTTGCGCGCAGCGGCTCGGCGGTTACTCCGACCTCGGAGCAATCGAGCACCGGATAATCACCGCCGATTTGGGTGGCATACCAATCATAACGCCACGAATAGGATTGGCCGGGTTGCAATGCAGCAAACGGGCTGAGGATTTCGCTTTCAAACATGTAGGGATTTTCCACCGTGTTGTCAGGCATCACGATGTCCTTGTTGTAGGCATGGATATTGCCGGTGCCGTTGAGCCAGAACTCGACCGAGGATTCGTCGGGATAGGGCTTGTCCGACTCGAAGACGAAGCGCTGCACGAAGACCGCGCCGTTTTCCCCGTTGACCGTTGCGGACCATCCTGCGTGGCTGTCGATCCCGATCTTGCCGACCTTGTATTGATACCGGACATGGACCAGCCCGCGCTCCTTGTCAGCTTCGAAGGAGGGATTGTCCTGCTCGCCGAACATCACTTGATACCCCCTCGGGAACTTGCTTTTGGGATTGATCGGGCACCACGCTTGCAACAGTGGGTTAAAGCTCGAGCGGTCGGCCTTCGCGCCATCGAGCTGGGTGTGCGACCAAATGCCCCAGCGGCGCGTCTTGGTGTCGATATTCTTCATCGTCACCTCGAAAGCCACGCGCGTGCTGCCGGGGAGGAGGCGGATGACGCGGGAAAACCGGATTCCGCTGCGTGGATCGTCGCGGCTGGTCAGGCGGACTGCCATTTCGCCAGGCTGCCCGGGAGCCAGCGATTCGCACTCGTAGGGCTGGCCGTCGAGAACGGCATCGGGCGGACCGGGCCATTGTTGATCGTTGTCCCAGCCTTGGGGCGCGGGCCAGAGCTTGTCGCCACCGATGTTGAACCATCCACCTTCGGCATTCAGTCCGTTGGGCTCCGGAAATTTACCGGCCAGTTGGGGATTCACCCACAGGAACTCACGGTCGCCGAGCTTGAACTGGATGATGCGTCCACCGATCTCGGGCAGGATCTGGAGTTCGATGAGGGGATTGGCGAGACGAAGCGTCTTCCAACCTTGGTAGGTGCCGGCATGAGCTGGCGAGGTATCGGCGGCGTGTGCCATCCTGGAAAGCCAAGCGATCGCCAGCAACATGGCGAAGACTTTGGGAGCGAGCGTTGTCTTCATGGTTGGGTTACTTTCCCTCGTTCGACAGCTTTTGAGGGTTCAGATAAATGTCGAATTCGTTGATCTGCGGGCAGGTGTCCGTTCCGCCTCCGGCCGCAGCGGCGGGCTGGACTGCGGTGACAAGCAATCGCACCTTCGACGCCGTGACGGGCGGAAATGTGTCGATCTTGACCTTTGTCCCCATGGGCCCGCCGGTGTAGGCATCGACCCAATCCGTTCCGTTGTGATACTGGATTTTATAGCCCGTAATCCGGTCGGAGTTGCTTTGTCGGAGGATGGTTTTGTTGAAAGTCCGGTTGGTTCCGAGGTTGATTTCAAGCCACCCGTTGGCTCCTGTGCCGGCGGCCGCGCTCCAGCAGGTATTGTAGTTCAAGTCATTCGCATTGGAAGCGGGACTCCCCTCCCCCGCGCTCGAGGCGCTGGCTTTGCAACCTTCGGCGAAATTGGTGCCGTTGTCCCATACATCGCGCAGCCTGTTCAATTCCTCCCGGTCGATCTCAATGATGTGGCCGTTCCGGACGCGCTTCGGCAGCGAGAATTGGTTGTCGGGCAGTTGTGACCACTCCGAGGTGTTGCCGTCGAGGTTGGTGGTGGTGCTGCACTTGAAGATGCCGCCTTCCATGAACATGTCGTAGTAGAGATACCAACGGTCGGCGTTGATGTCCTTGCAGATGACCGGCCCCTCGGACAAATGCGGGGAGATGTAGTCATCTGTGATGGTGGTGAAGCTGCCCGGCGTGAGGCTCTTCGAGCGGGCGACCTTGATGGCCTTGTAGGGCGTGTCTGCGGAGTTTTTGCCACGCTCATCTTTGAAGATCAGGTAATAGTATTCACCCTGTTGAAAGATGTTGTTTTCCAAAACCTGATAACCGGGACTGAAAAACTGCGCCTCGGGTGAGAAGGTGTTGAAATCCGTCGTGGTGTTGAACCAGAGGGAATCGCTGCGGGCGGTGCACCAAAGCACGATATATTTGCCTGACGCCGGATCGTAAATCGCCTCGGGGCCCCATGCCGGGACGGCCCGGTTGCTGCTCAAGGCGCGAATCCGCTGGTTGGACCAGTTGACGAGGTCCGGCGAGTCCCAGAATCCACAAGTAGGCTTCTGCCCCACCGACCACGCAGAATCGGTATACATGAGGACAAAGGTTCCATCTTCCTTGCGCAGAATCGCGGGGTCGCGGATGGCCTTGGTGGACATGCTCGAGGTGACCACCGGCTTGTCGTTGTTCAACGCCGTCCACTTCAGTCCGTCGAGACTCCAGCAAAGATGCATGCGGTTTTCCTCGACGGAATCGCCGACGAAATAGGCCATCAGAAAAGCCTCAGTCGGTCCCTTCGTGTGTCCGGGGGCAGTGATTTTAGGATGTGGGGAGGGCTTTACCCGGATGAGTGCGCCACTGCCGGATTTGATCGCTAAATGAATCAAGCCGGACTCGGGAATTGGCGCGTCGCGGGTGATATTGAATTCGTGCGGCTTTTTTCCCTCAAGAAAGGTATCGATGACGGCTTCTTTTCCGGCGAGTGCCGCCAGGTTGACATCGAATTGGCGGGCCGAGCCGCCATTCATCGCCGCAATCCACCATTCCTGGCCATGGCGGCGAGCCATGAGGACGACTTCTCCGATCGCGCTCGGAGGGAGGACGCGGGTTTCGTCCCATTCGACCGGCATGTCGCGGATGACATCTACGACCGGGCTCTGCAGATAAAGCGCGGGGTCATCGGCCCAGCTCAAGACGGGAGAAGAGAAGACCACGGCGCTGGCCAGTTGCAGGGCCGCAGTGGTGCCTTTGAAAAAGGCGGGATTCAGAGCCGCGGGAGTGAAATCAATATGTCCGGCGAGCAGGTGGGTGAATGGCACCGTGGTGTAGTGCGCCGGTGGTAGGCTACCGAACTTATTGTATTCAAGACCTCTCACGGCTTCGCGGGTCATCTCATGGGGCCAGGTGCGGGCTTCGCCGGTCGGCTTGTTGGCGCCGTGGAAATTAACCATGATGCGTTCCTTGGCAGCGGCACGCAGGCAGGCTTCGTAAAATGCGAGCCTTTCATGGCTCTCACTGTCCATGAAATCGATTTTTACACCGGCGACTCCAGCCTCGCGGCAACGGCGGAAGAATTCGGTGCGTTTCTCGGGAGTTTCGAGACCGACCCATTGCTTTTTGGTGTCGGGACGCCAGCCGCGCCAGACCCAGAGACGCACGCCCTTGGACGCGGCGTAATCGGCAAGTTCCTTGAGTGTTTCCCAAGCGCCATCAGGGTTGCCCGGCTTGAACCACTCCTGGCGTTCGTGCTCCCAGCCCTCGTCCACGAGATAGTATTCGCATTTGAGCTCTGCCGCTTTGTCGACAAACTCCTTTTGTTTGGACCAATGGGTGCCCGGATCGTTGAAAGCCCACCATTGCCAGAGCGAGCGTCCGGGCTTGATCCATTCGGTCGCAGAGCCATTTGGAAAGAGTTCTGAGTTGGGCGGCGGGGCTACCGCCTCCACAATGGCGCTGGCGTGGAGGAGCCCATCGAGGTTCTCGCCGAGCAGGACGATGCGCCACGGCGAATCGATATCGCCGTCCATGTCCCAGCCCTTGGGGTCATCACGGAATTTACCAATCAGGCGGTTGCTGCCAGTGGTGCCGAGTGTCATGCCGGAGTAGTGCATGACATGGGATTCGGTGAGGGCAGCGAACCGTGCGCCGGGCAGTTCAAAGGTCATCGGCATGCCGACATCATTGCGCAGTTGAAGTGTCTCGATCGCCGATTTCACATGCAGGCCTTCATAGGAGACGGTCTCCGGATTGGCATAAACGGTCGTCGCGGGCGGCAACACGAAATCGGTGCTCTCTCCGGAGACATGGCGACTGCCGCTGCCGGGGACACGCATGCGCCAGGCAACGCCTTGATTGAAGAGCCGGACTTCGAAGGTCCAAGCCGGGCCGCCCGGGATATTCACCGGAAATTCGGCTGCGGTTCCCGCCAGAGAAACGGATTTCTGGAGATGGCGCGTGGAAAAAGTCTCGACGAAGGAACGCAGGCTCGGGGCCGATACGGTGGCGTTTGCGCCAGTGTTGTTTTCCCCCAGCAGAATCCCTGCGCGTGAAGGAGCAATGACTTGGGTGCCCTGCCAGTTCACGCGCCATGCGAGATGACCATCGGCCAATGTGCCTAATTCAAAAACCACGGCTTTGTCGGGGCTGGCGACAGATCCTGCGGGAGTAAAAGAGGAATCCAGATCTGTAGCACTGCCCGATTCAAGTTTGAAGAAAAGCACCAAAGTCGTGAGCAGGATCAACCGGATGCGGTTAAATGCTGAAAACGACGGTTGATGCGGCACTGTATCAATACGGGGATGGTTCATGTTTTTTAGGAGATGAGGAGTGCTAAAGTTTTTGACTGGATTGTGAAAGGGTCAGGCAAGCAGGGAGAAAAGCGAGAAATACGCGGGGCCTTTTTGTTGTTCATTTTACCGTCGCTTTCTGGTTTGCCTTGAAAAATGCGCCTACCTCGCGCTCCCATTCGTCGGCCATGAGCTGGTGACCGCGATAGGTCGGGTGGACTTTGTCCCATACCCAGTAGTCGGCTGGCGCCCGCTTGGCGGCCTCATCCACCACAGGCTGGAGCTTCACATGGGCAGCGCCGTATTTTTTTGCGAGTTTCGCGACGATCTCCTGTATCTTTACCATCGTATCGTCTATCTGGCCCGTTGGCTTCAGGAAAGGCGCGCAGAGCACCAGCTTCAAGTTTGGATTGGCGGCCCTCGCCTCGCCAATGAGCTTGTCATATACCTGCTCATACTGGTTCAGCGGAATCTTTTTGGTGTAGTCATTGACCCCGACAAGGACGCTCAGCATATCTGGTTTGAGGTCAATCATGTCCTGTTTCCAGCGTTTCTCGAGATCGAGTACCGTATTGCCGCTGATGCCGCGGTTTACGAAGTCTATTTGCAATTCCGGAAACGCCGCGCCCTGCCTGGCGGCTATGAGGAATACATAGCCGTGTCCCAGTATGTGATTTGGATCTGCGGACCGTCCACGATTCATGTCTGTAATGGAATCGCCTATGAAGAGGATGCGAGCTCCGGTAGTGAAGGCCGGAATTGGTTCGACGGCGGCATGGAGCGCAGCCAGCGGTGCCAGCAGCAAGGCAGTGAAGGTTGTGATTTTATTCATGGGTGCATTCCTTTATCGACGCGTTCATTTGGCGGCTCCCGACGGCACGACGGAGACCGGCGCGGAGACGAGCGGCTTGCTCGTGATCAGCCCGATGCCACGGCCCTTGTTGCCAGTGGCGCAGTAGTAAAGATAGAACGTCTCGTTCTTCGGGTTGTAAACGAGTGAAATCTTGTGTGCGTATTCTTGGTCCAGCCCGCTGGGATTACCCCCCGCCTTGTAGAGCGGTTCGGGATGAGCCGTCCAATGGACGAGATCACGCGAAAAGGCGGCCATGATGTGGCCCTTGCCTTTGCCGACCCCAAAGTAAAACATCACCCAGTGGTCGCCGTCGCGGAACACCTTGCCGTCGGAACAGAACTGCTCGTCATAGCCGCCTTTCCGGACCCGCACGATGGGATTGTGTGAAAAACGTTTCCAGTTCAGCAGATCGGTGGAGGTTGCACCTCCCATCTGCTCGATCCAAGCGGGCATGCGTTTGGCATTATAGAAATTGTAGAATTTTCCTTCGTGTTCCACCAGCCAGGGCTGATAAATGCAGTCTTTCTCCCAGTCCGCGCAATCGTTGTCATGGATCGAAAGAATCGGGGTATCCTTGGCGCGCTGCCATGTCAGACCATCTTGGCTGGTGGCCACGCCTTCATAGCCGGGGTCGATTTCATAGCCGCCCTGTTTGGCATAGCAGCCGTAGAGGGTCCAAAACCTGCCCTCGCGCTGCTTCAGGATCCGAGGCGACTTGATGTCGTAGGACTCGTAGAGAAACGCGCCAATCACGCAGCCGCCGAAGTCAAACTCGCCCGGCTTGCCGAAGCCCATGGCCAGACGCGGATTGGTCCACTCGACGAGGTTCGTGCTTTCGGCCACGAACGAGTTGTAGCCTTTGCCATTGAAGGCGATGAAGCTCATAAACCATTTGTCCGGCTGGTTGGGCAATTGATAGATGGTCGGAACATCCGTGTTTTTGAAATCCGCGTGGTCAGGGATGTTCGGCTGGGCGGGAATGACGTGTCCGGGCTGGTAATGCCAGTCGCGATACGGCGCGGACCACTTGTCCAGCGTCTGCCGGTCAATCTCTTGAGTCGTTGTCGCCCCGGCGGCATGGAGCGCAGCCAGCGGTGCTAGCAGCAAGGCAGTGAAGGTTGTGATTTTATTCATGGGTGCATTCCTTTATCGACGCGTTCATTTGGCGGCTCCCGACGGCAGGACGGAGACCGGCGCGGCGAGCCCGAGCGGCTTGTCTCCCTCACTCTCAAAGAGAATGCGCACCGAGCGCTTGCCCTTACCGGGAGGAAAAAGTGCCTCAAGCGGTGCATTTTGAAACTCCGATTTCGTTGCCACGAGTTTGCCGTCGATCCACACCTCGGCCTTGCCAAGCAACCCGCCGAACTTCAGCGCCCCGCCGTCGCGCTGCATATTGGAAAATGGCTCGAAGCTTCCAGAGAAGATGCTCCACGGCACTCCATTGGGTGTGAGCGGAGTCCCAACACTGGCGCCAACCCACGAGTTCATGTCATTGTTTTCCGCTTTCATCAAAGGGTCGGGCTTCGTTGTGAAACCGGAAGCGGCCTTCCACTGCTCGATGCGCTGCTCGTAGCGGGCGGTCGGAAACGCTGGAGACGCTCGGACCGCTGCCACAGGGATTTTGATTTCAGCAGGCACGAGGCCAGCTGACTCGGCGCGCAAGATGACATCGCCCGAACTGGCGAGGCGGGTTTGCAGGATGACTTGCGCGAGTCCGTTGAAGAGCGAGCGCTGGTCACCCTTCTGGGGTTCGTGGCAACGCGGATCGCCATTGCCGAGGCCGATGATGTCCGCCGCGCCTTGGAGCGAAAACTTCACAGGATTCATCGCCGTCGGAACCTCACGCCCCTTGGCATCCACCGCACGAACTGTGAGCGGCATGGCATCCTCGCCATCGCCAGCGAGAGATTTTCTGTCAGGAAGAAGCTCGAGCGCCACGGCCTCGCCAGTGGTTTCGACCTGTTTACGCGAAACCTCGCGTCCGTTCTTTTTTCCCACAGCCAGCAAAGCGCCGGGCTCATAAGCGACATCCCAATGAACCATCTCGAAGGGATCGACCGGTTTTTCGCCGAGGGATTTTCCATTGAGGAAAAGTTCCACCGAATCCGCGTTGGAGAGGGCCATCACTTGAATGGTCTGCCCCTCGCGTCCGCTCCAGTTCCAGTGCGGGATCAACTCGAGCACATCGATGTCTTTTCGCCAATGGGCCTGATGGATGAAAAATGCGGACTTGGGGAAGCCGCAGAGGTCCAAAATGCCGAAGGACGAACTGGCACTCGGCCACTCGAAGGGCGTCGGCTCGCCCGCGTAGTCGAAGCCGGTCCAGACAAACCCACCCGCAATAAAAGGGCGTGTGGCGATCGCCTTCCAACCATCGCGGTGCGACGCACCCCAGCGGGCCGCGTAGGTGTCGCGCGAGTCGGCGGTTTGCTTTTCCTTGTTGCTCTCATACTCGCCGCGCGTGATGAAGGCTGAGGTGTCCTCAGAGCTGAGGACCGGCAGATTCGGATTCAGCTTGTGAAAGCGATCGTAGCTCTTCTGTTGGTAATTGAATCCCATCACATCCACGGCCTGCGAGACATTGATCGGGTTCAAAAATCCAAAATTCATCGCGGCAGTCACAGGGCGGGTGGTGTCGAGACGCTTCACCGCAGCCACCAAGCGGCGGGTCATTTCGTAGCCGACCTCGGTTCCTTGGAATGGCTCCTCGTTGAACACCGACCACATAAAAACACTCGGGTGGTTGCGGTCGCGGCGGACCATCCATTCGAGTTGGCGAATGTATTCCGGCGAGGTGTTGAAATTTCTCACCTCATCCATCACGAGCATTCCCATGCGGTCGCAGACATGGAGTAGCTCGGCGGCGGGCGGATGGTGCGAGCAACGAATGGCATTCACGCCCATTTCCTTGAGCTTGCGAACCCGGAATTCCCACATCGCGTCGGGCATCGCCACACCGACGCCTGCGTGGTCTTGGTGGACGCAGACGCCTTGGATTTTGAGCGGCTTGTCGTTCAGGTAAAAACCGGTCGCGGCATCAAAGCGCAGCGTGCGAAATCCAGCAGGGGTGACCGTTTCATCCAAAATCCGTTCGCCGTCTTTGAGGACGGTTTTCACCGAATACAGGGTCGGCGAATCCACCGACCACAGGCGTGGATTTTTGACCGCCAGAGTGAGCTTGGCCGTCGCCTCGCCGAGCGCGGCGACATCGCAGGATTGGGATGCTGTGCCAACGGGCTTGCCATCCGGGTCAAGGAGCGTGACCTCCAGCTTGGCCTTGGCATTTTTTTCACCTGAGTTGGCGAGCGTGACCTCGGCAGGAATCGACCATTTCCCATCCGGCGCCCTCACAGGCTGGGCGAAGACGCCATCGGTAGCGATGTGAACGGGCGAGCGCTTCACCAGCCAAGTGTGCCGGTAAATTCCCGCGCCCTCATACCACCAGCCTTCTTGGGCCTCGGCATCGACACGCACGGCCACGGTGTTGAACTCGCCGCCGTATTTGAGCAGGGGAGTGATATCGGCAGAGAAAGAGGTGTAGCCGCACCAATTGCGATGCACGACCGTTCCATTCACCCAAACGGTGCAGTGCGTGGAGACGCCGTCGAATTGGAGTTCGAAATGCTTGCCGCGATCGGCGGGATCGACCTGAAAATGCCGGCGATACCAACCGAAGCCGCGCTTGCGGTGGCCTTGGGAGATATTGGCATCCTTGTCGATCGGCGGCTCGGAGGCCCAATCATGCGGAAGGTCGACCGGCTGCCAATCGGAGTCGTCGAAGGCCTGGGCCGCCGCACCAGAGGCGGCTCCAGCCTTGGCGCTTGTATAGGTGATGTAATGCCCTTTCACCTCCGGAAACGGAATGTCTCCTTTGTGGAAGAGCCACCCATGGTCAAAGGACAGGCGCTCGCGGGAGGGTTCGGCGGCGCCAAGCGGCAGAAGCATGGCGAGGAGGAGGAGAAGAAAACAACAGTTCGCGGTCAGTTTCATATGATTCAGTGCATTCAATCGTTGGAAATTATCGCCGACTCATTTCTTGCCACCGACTTCAATCGAAACCGGCTCGGTCGTGGATAAGGGCAGCCAGAGCACGAGCGCGTAGGATCCGTCCGTGTCCACCTCGATGCCAGCCCGGTAATCGACGCCCTGCGTTTTGGCCTGACCGTTGATTTTCAAAGTCACGCTGCTGTCTGGGCTGCCCCAATTGGCGATGAGAATCGCGGGATTTTCCAGCGGTTGCTCCTTGCTGGCGCGCAGCGTGAAGGCGACGGGCCCGGTGGTCTTCGCGAATTTGAAGGCTCGTTCCCGTTTCTCGTAGCCGAGGGAATCGCAGCCTTTCGTATCCGTGACGGCGGGTGCGAAGTTCCAAGAACGGTTCAAGGAGGTCAGCTCGTCCGGCTGTTTATCGGTCAAACCATACATGACCATCGATTCGATGTTGTTGCCGTTGGTGTGACGCAGTTCGTGGAAAGTGGCGGGGCATGAGGACAACGGGCGATCAAAGGTCTCGACTCTCGTGCCGTCGCTCGGAATGAGTTGCACGGGATAGTGAGTCCAGCCGCGCCAATAGACCTCTTTGTTCAGAAACGTCTGGCTTGAGGCGCCGATCTCGCCGAGCTCGAACTGCTTGGTCCGGCCCTTTAAGTTGATGATCTGGAGATTCCAGTCGCCATCGCCCTTCTTGGCTTGCGGGCTTGAGCGTCCGATGGTCCTGGTCTGGCCGGATGGATTGGCCAGGGTCACCGCGTCGTTGTGCATGACATCCTCGATGGCCTGGCCGGGGTGGCAGAGGATTTCGTTCTGGTTCAATTCAGCGTTGATCGGCTTTTTGGTGTTGTTGTGGACCAACTGGTGGCGGATGGAAATGCCGTCGGGATAGATCGTCCAGTATTCGTCCGTCCAAATCCCCCACCCGTTCCTATCCAGCGCGGGCCACTGGTAATCGATCGAGACCGAGGCGTTCCGCCAATGCACCACCACACGCGCATCGCTGCGATGAATGATCCGGGCGTTGGCAAACCGGCAGAGCATATCGGACATGTGCTCGAAGCATTGCTTCTCGTAGCGCTCCGGGCCTTGATCGTTGCTCCAGTTTCCGTCGCGACCGTAGCCAGTGACCAGCGACGGCAGATAACGCGTGCCGCGCCAGAAGACATAGCGCCACGGCTTGTCGGCAAATGTCACCACAATGTCTGCGAAGTCGCCCACGCGCCATAGCCCGTCCCACTCCGGGCTGTAGCGCAGCTTCGTGTATTCGGCGCGAAATCCCGGCGACGCATCCGGTCCAGCAGGCAGCACCCACGGCTTCAATGGGCGCGCCTCTGTCGGCTTGAGCGTGGCGTATTCTGTGTTCACTTCCGATTCGCTCAGGGCTTTGTCGAACAACTGCACCTCATCAATCAAACCGCTGAACGCCATGGTTGTCTGGAATTGCTTGGTCACCGCGCGCTCGGCAAACTGCGGAAACTGCCGCACCGAACGGGTCATCCCGATGGCGAGGTCGGCGTTCGTCGCGTCAACGAAAGCGGACGCGTTGGTCGCGGTGGCGACCGGTTTGCCATTCAGATAAACGACCGGAGCTGCTCCGCTCTTGGCGATAGCGGCGACATGCACCCATTCATAAAGCGGAACGCGCTCGGTCGTCACCGACTGAACAGCGTCGCCGTTGCCGATCTTGAATTCGACCTGCCCCTTGGCATTGACGCCGAGCAGATAACCTTTGTTACCGTCCATGTGGTCCACGATTGCGGCGAGATGGAAGGGATACTCCTGAATCGCAATCCACGCGGAGACGGTCAATTCGCCGTTGAGGTTCGGGCACTGTGCCGCAGGCAACGAGACGACGCTGCTGTAAGAATCAAACGACAAACAAGCGCCGGACACGCCCGGCCGCCAATACGCCTCCACGCCACCGATGTCACAGGCCTTGCCGGATTGCGCTTCCGTGGTCGCGCCGCCGGCGCCCTCGTCGAAACGCCAGTGGCGGATCAAATTCTTGGTGCGCCCGGACTTCACCGGTGAGCCGGTGACCGGGCGTTCGGGAGTCTTGGAGAGTCGCGCAGGACGCAAGGCCGTTTCCCGAATCCCGTCAGGCGTGAGTTGCAGCGTCTGCACAATCTGATTGCGCGGATCGTTCCACTCATCGAGCCGGTAGCAGCCGTTCTTCACGGTGCGGCCCACTTTGCCGTCGGCGTGGATGGTGAAGGTTTCGTCCGCGTAGTCGGCATAGAAAGGCGCGGGAGTGCCGGCCGCGTTATAAGCCGCGCGGAAATCGGTGAACGACTGCTGCGTGATGTCCGGTGCGTAACGCCAGTGGACGGTGACACTCTCGTCCGTCTGCGCGACGATGGCGGCGTTGCAAGCGATGTTGTGATTATCCGGGCGCTCGTCCGGGCCATCGCCCTTGCGCGGGATCAGCCGGGTGACGGACTGTGGTTTGCCGCCGCGCGGCAGCCACCGTGGTTGATAACCAAACTCGCGGCTGAAGATGAACTGTCCGCGCTGCGGCAACTCGACGACGATGTCGGCGTATTTTCCGGTGAACCCATGATCATCAAACGGCAGACGGGTGTGATATGCCTTGATGCTAGTGGCCGCATCCGCAAACGCCGCTGCGTAAATCGGCGGGGCGATGGGCGTCAGCGACAATACCAGTAGCGAGATCCATCCAGTAATTCCTGCGGTGCAGCGTATCTTCTTCATGTTGCTCAATGTGGATTTGTTCATGCTTGCGCCTCTTCACTTTGCTTTACGCACCCTCTCCGGCAATGGCTGCGATGAGCGGCGCTGGATCTCGCAGGCCGTGGGGGTGATGGTCGCCTCCCTCCTTTGGAAAGAGTTTCAGAGACCCCCGATTGTCTTGCCACAGCTTCACAAGGTGCGCGGCGTTGTCCTCGTAGGGAACGACCGTATCCGCCGTACCGTGGCAGGAAATCAGCAGCACACCGGCCTGGATCGCGGGCAACATTCCATCGCAGGGTTTCGTGGCCTTTTCCCCGGCATCGGCATCGCTCGTGTAACCGAACTCGGTCTTGCACAGGGCCCAATCCTTCGGACTTCCTATGCCCTGTTTAGTGAGCGGAAATCCTGCCGGCCAAGAGCGGATGTCGCAGACGCCGTTGTCTAGATAGAGCGCAGACACGCGGTCCGGATGGAGACGCGTCCACGCCGTCACATAAAGCCCGCCACGAGAGATGCCCAGCAGGGCCGGCTTGGCGGAAAGCCCGCGCTTGCCGTGCATTTCCTCGTAGACCTTCTCCCAGACTTCCATCGCCCGGGGCGATCCGAATTGGTTGCTCACTCTGACATGAACCACATGCCAGCCTTTTTTGACCAATCCATCCTCAAGGGACTTCAAAACGCCAGGGAACTCTCCCACCCACAGCCAAGGATTTCCGGGGGCTGGTTGGTCCGGAACCTTGATCGTGACGGGCTTTCCGGCGATGGAGATATTCTCGACGGTGGCGGCATTGGCTTGTTTGAGCGCCGCGCGAGAAGCATCGGGACTTTGAGCACCATCCCCGGCGACGACGAGGGTCAATGTCATCGGCGTCTGGTCGCGCACGATTTTGAGCGTGAGAGGGCCGGCACCCTTTTGTGCGGTGAGCCTGAGCATCGGCCGGATCCTGGACGCGCGCTGTCCGTTGACTTGCTGCACGAGATCGCCGGTCTTCAACCCGGCACGGGCGGCGGCCGAGCCCTTCGGCACCTCAATGATTGCCACACCGCCCTCGTCCTTGGCGATGCCGTAGGCGGAGAATGCCTCGCCATCAATTTCCTGCAAGCGCGCGCCGAGCCATTCCCCAGTGGCGGGGCCGCGCTGCCGGTTCGACTCGGTTTGCACGGGCGGGATTTCCGGCGTGCGGGCGATGGCTTTGAGCGAGGGTTTTTTCACGCCGAACCGGTCCATCGGAAAATTTTTAAAGCCCAGTTTCAACGCCGGGGAGTCCTCGCGCACGCGGAAGTCGCCTTTGGCGGGGTCGATGAACCTTGGATCGCCAACGAGGGAGTTCGCGTCCCAACCCATGGCCTGCGCGGCCTGCAAGGCAGATTCGGAGCCGAAAAGATTGGAATCACTCACACCGCCCCACTTGTCTTTCGGCATACCGGCCGGCCTGTAGGCGGTCATCCAGATGTTATTCTTCAGGGAGTCCTGGCTGCCCTTATACCAAACATGCGGGCAGGCGGCGCTGTTGTAGGCGATGTTATTCGTAACGATGCGGCGGTAGCCCTCGCGCAACTTGAGCCCGCCCCTGAGGAACACGTTGTTGTAAATTTCGTAGTGGGTGGATCCGTCATCGAGGTCCACATCCCAGCCGTGGTCGCAACGCCAGCGGCTGTTGCGGATGATGGTCGGCGTGCCGGCATCGAGGAATGGCAGGTCGGGGTTGAGGGCCACGGCCGCCTCGGTCTTGGGGCGGCTCTTGTCCCAGAAGCGGTCGCGCCCCCAGGAATTGAACGACCCGTGGTCGTGGGTCTCGAGAACGGTATCGAAGACATCGCAGCCATCGATGAGATGTCCGCCCCATGTTCCCTCGCTGATATTGATACCCGAGCGGGCGCAGTCGTAGATCGAGGTGTCGCGCACGGTGATTCCCTTGGACATGGAAATCTGAACGGCGGCCGGCTGGCGCTCGACTCGGCCGATGCCATGGATGAGGCAATCCTCGACGGTGGAATCGGCGGGGTAATTTTTGCTCTTCGGGCCGGTCGTGGGATCGACCTTGGCGAGGTCTTGTGACTGGCTGTACTCGAACAGCGGATTGCGAACGGCAGCGGGGTCGCCCACAAAACACACGCCGCTGGCTCCGGCATCGTGGATTTGGCAGCCCTTGATCAGGACGCGTCGGTTGTAGTGGTTCACAAAAATGGCATTGCCGCCGACTTGGTCGAACTCACAATCACGGATGTCGATATCCTCGGTGCCGGTGAGCAGGAACGCCCCGCCGCGGTAGATCGCCCAGTCCGAGCGCAGGAGTGGTTCCTTGCAATCCATGAAAGTGCGCGCCGCGTGCCGCACCGTGAAGCCTTGGAGAGAGATGTACTTCACGGGCTTCTCCTGCGTGCCGGCGAGTTCGACGAGATGCCGCAAGCGGACGACCTCCACTTTCGCCGTGGCAAGCTTGATTCCCGCCTCGGGAAGGAAATAGAGCGTCGAGGTCTTGCGGTCGTAAAACCACTCGCCGGGGGCCTCGAGTTCCTCGAAGATATTTTCCACCATGCGAAAATCCTTGTGCATGCCCATCTGGCGGTTGTTCTGCCAACCGCCCTCGTAGGTGACATTCCCTTCAGCATCCTTGCCGGTGATGAGATAGTGGTAGCCGCCCCAGCGGGAGGTGTGCATGGCGTGGATATAACCGCCGACCGGATCTGCCCATTTTACGGCGCGTTCCTTGGAAAAGGCATCCGCCGAGTAACCCTGATAGGCGTCGGTTTTTTTAGCGGCATCGAAATTCGGGTAGCGGGCCATGCGCTGGGCCTTACTGTTGATGAAAAGTTGGTCGATCTCCAGGCCCTGCGGTGTCGGGGCTTGGAAAATGCCGTTGCGGAATGGCTTCCAATCCAGTTTGAGCTCAGAACCACCGCTCAGGACGGCGCGGCCCTCGTTCACCGCACGGTAAACAACAGGAAACTCCGCGCTGCCGGAGTCCGCCGGAGTGAACACGAGCGTTTCGGGCAGGTAGTAGATACCGTCGCCCACATGAATGGTGACCGCTTCCTTGCCAGTCACTTTTCTGGCGGCATCGCGTGCCGCCGCGAGTGTGGCGAGGGGTGCGCCCTCCGTGCCGGGATTGGTGTCCTTGCCATTCGGAACGACATGGAGGTTGAGGGCGAGGGCTTGCCCTGTGAGAGCGAGGACAAGGACAAGGTTTTTTTGTAGAAAGTGATTGAACATGAGTTACAAACGAAAGTTACCGGTTAAGAGTGGGTGTTCCGGTTACTGGGAACTTTTGGATGACATAAGTCTCCCCGGCGGTGGTTTCGAATTGGACGAGATCGCCCCCTTCGCCTGTGGTCTTTACGGGGTTGCCTTTGCCATCCTTGACGGTGGATGCCCCGATGCCGGGGCTGGAAATCCGGCATTTCCCGCCGCTCTTAGACTGGATGGAAACCGTGGTGGGTTTTCCCTCGCTCCAATCACAGGAAACAACGAAGTTTCCGCGGGCGACTAAGCCCTGAAATGAACCGGTGTTCCATGCTTTGGGCAGGGCCGGGAGGATTTTGATGACCCCCTCATGGCTCTGCAGCAGCATCTCCGCGACACCGGCCATCGCGCCAAGGCTGGCGTCGATTTGGAACGGAGGATGCACCGTCCAGAGATTCGGCAAGGTGCGTTCGCGGAGGAATCGCTGATAGACCTCATGGGCTTTGTCCCCCTCCCCCAGGCGGGCGCGACTGTTCATCCGGTGCGCCAAGGCCCAACCGGTTGTCTTGGTGCCGCGCAGATCGAGTGTTTTGCTCGCGGCCTTCATCCAGTCGGGGCGGGTAGGATTGATGAGTGTCCCCGGAAAGAGCGGGCAGAGATGGGAAATGTGCCGGTGCTTGGGATCGCCGATGTCGCTATAGTGCGTCTCCTCGCGGTATTCCTTGATCTGTCCATCCGCGCCGATCTGGATCGGATCCAGACGACCCATTTGCTCGCGGATCGTGCCGAGAAAGGGGTCTGATTTGCCCAGTGCTTTGGCCAGCGCAAGGGTGTCGGAAAAGGTTTCCCAGACGAAGCCTTGGTCGAACGTGCAGCCCGCCGTGGCGTAATACTTCCCTTTGGCTGGGTGGCCCGTGATCCGTTCGACCTGCTCGGGAGTGGCACTTTGTTCGGGCGAGGAGGACGGTTCGACCAAAAGAAAATCGCCGTGGGGAACCAGCGCCTTGGAGTAAAATTGGCTTAAGGACAGCAGCGCCGGATAGGCGATTTCCTCGAGAAACTTCCGGTCCTGCGTGAACAGGAAATAATCCACCAACAACTTGGCGGTGAAGCCGCCCGTGCCCGGCCCGGAATGCCCGCCCGAGGCACCGGGAATGTGGTAGGCATTCGCCCCGGTTCCGATGATCCAGCCGTTGTCGCCGCCCTCGGAGAGTTTCTCCGGATTGTTTTTGCGCACATAATCGGCGGCGTGCTGCCGCGCCACGGGGAGGTAGGCTTTGAAGAAGGCGGTGTAGGCTTCGAAGCACTCGGGCAAGTTAGTGCTCATCGCTCCCCAGTAATTCATCTGCACATTGATATTGTGCCAAAAGCCACCCGACCATGGTGTGTTTTGGTAGGCGCTCCAGGCCCCTTGCAAGTTGGCGGGCAGGCTCTTTTCGCGCGAGCTGGCAATCAGCAGGTAGCGTCCATGTTGGAACATCAACTCCTCCAGCCAAGTGTTCGCCTCGCCCTTTTTATATTTCTCCAAGAGAAGGTGGGTCGGATCGGGCGAGGGCGTGGAGTTGAGATTCACCGACACGCGACCGAACAGGTTCTGATAATCCTTGAGGTGCCTTTCCTTCAGCGCGGCGTACCCCAAGGACTGCGCCGCAGCGATCCGTGATGAAACCTCGTCGTGCGGGAACTGCTCTGGATCGAGTTTTTTTTCGGCGGGATTTTGGAAAGTCTCCGGACTGAGTCGGTAGTTGGTTCCAGTGGCAATCAACAGCGTGACGGCATCGGCCTTGTCGACCTTGATCGTCGCATTTCCAGCGTCGGCGGACACGGACCCACCTTCGTTGAGCACCTTGATCTGACCCTCGTAGTTGCAACTGAACATGGGGACCGTGCCCTTGAGAGTCAGCACATTTTTCTCCACCGCGATCGTGCCGGTGCGATCTTTCGCCTCGAGGAAAGGAATCTCGGCGCGCACGGCAAAAGTGAGTCCACCCTTTTGATCCGAGGTGAGCCGCACCACGATCACATTGTCCGGGTACGAGGCAAAATACTCCCGCTTGTAATCTACCCCATCCTGCTTGTAGGAAACATGGGCGATGGCTTCATTCAGGTTGAGTGAACGGCGGTAGTTCTGGGCGGCCTTGTGGTTAAAATCCAGATAGACCTCCGCAAAGTTGGTCAACCCGCCATTCCCATAGATCCCTTTGTTGTGAAGCGTCTTGTCGGTGATCTGAATGCGCTCGGTGTCCGTGCGTCCAAAAACGGAGGCTCCGACATAACCGTTGCCAAGCGGGTAGGACCACTGTTCCCAGTCCTTGTCGTAGGATTTTCGCTTGTCGCTGGACTTCGTGCTTTCCCAATTGCTCCCGCGGTTCGGCGCAGGCTCCGTCTCCCAGATCTCATAGATTTTCGGTGAGGCCTGCGCGAGAGCGGGCAGCATGAGAATGAGAACAAGTGCAGTTATTTGTTTAATCATGATCGGTCGGTGCGTTTAAAGCGGCGAGCATCTCTGCGGGCACATCGGTGGTGATGGCATCCGCGCCTTGGGCCCGGTAGGCGGCGGCGAGTTTCGGATCGTTCCAAAGATTGCTTTCATGGCGTCCTCAATGCTACTTCGCTGGCGGGCCGACGAACTCCTCGCGGCTTACTTTGCCGTCGTGGTTTTTATCAAAGCGCTTGAAACGGGCTTCGCTCTCAGCGCCCTTTTTTGGGTCGGTTGTATATTCTTCAAGCGAGAGGGAGCCGTCTTTGTTGGTGTCCCAACGATTGAAAGGGCCGTTGCGATCTCTAACGGGCGCTTCAGATTTTGGCTCCGGACTTTCGGTTTCCTGGGAACTCTCCTCGGATCCGGTGCCCAGGTCATTGCTCACGCAGTCCGGGTTCGGCGTCTTCGGGAGCGTCTCCTTCCATGCGTTCAGCGCCTGGGTCATGCGGGCGATCAATTCAGGGTTCTGCCGGCTCAGTTCCTTTGTCTCGCCCCGGTCCTGGACGACATTGTAGAGTTCGACATGCTTGCCTTCGGTGTCGGCAAACAACTTCCACTCGCCATCTCGCATGGCGAAGCCTGCTTGCACCTTCCAGAACAGCGGCTTCGTGCGCGAAACAGCCTTGCCCTGCCACGCCTCGATCAGGTTCTCGCCATCCCCACGGTAATCATCCGGCAGGACCGCCCCGGCTGCGGCGCACAGCGTCGGCAGCAAATCAACGGCCGAGAAGACCGTGGTCTCGTTGGTCGTGTTCGCCGGGACGTGGCCGGGCCAGCGGACGATGAACGGGGTGCGCACGCCTCCTTCGAAAAGGGAACCCTTCCGCCCGCGCAGGCCTCCGGTGGACCCGACACTGAGGTCCCTGTCATTTCCTTTCTTCGCCGCTCCGTCCCCGGGTGTGGGTGGACGCGCATCCGGCTTCCACTCCTGGCCTGCGGGACCGTTGTCGCTGGAGAAAATGACGATGGTGTTCTGCTCCAAGCCTGCCTTGCGGAGCGCGTCGAGCACCCGTCCGACAATCTGATCACCTTCATAAATCCAGGCGGCGTACGCTTGGCGTTGCGGATCCAACTCCTTGAAAAGCTCCATGGATGCCTGACTGGGCTGAATCACGCGGTGCGTGTGGGGAATCCAGACATTGAGATAGAAGGGTTGCCGCTGTTTGAGCTCCTCGATGGTTTTCACGGCGTGCTCTCCCACCGCGCCTTTGCTTAATTGCGGTCCCGGGCCGTGATAGACCGTCGAGACATCCACCCCATACGCTGACATCTGCGGAGCATTGGCGTCCTTCCCCATGTGCCACTTCCCGACATGCGCCGTGCGATAGCCAGCCGTTTTCAAAAAGCGGAATAGGGTGGGCGCCTTCGGGTCGAGCCAGTCGGGCTGGCCCATCTTACGGTTGGCCTCGGGATCCATAAGGGCGAAGAGGAACGAATACCGCGCCGGGAATTGCCCGGTCATGGCCGCCACACGGCTTGGCGAACAGACCGGGCTGAGCACGTTGAACTGACGGAAGGCCATCCCCTCCTTTGCAAGCCGGTCCAAGTTGGGTGTTTTCTGCCACGTGTTGCCGTGACAGGCCAGGTCGCCCCAGCCCCAGTCGTCGGCGTAGATGAAGACGATGTTAGGCTTGATAGCATCAGCGGCTTGCAGTGAGGCCAGCGGCGCGAGCAGCAGGGCGGTGAGGAGTGTGAGGGTGTGTCTCATGGTTTCCAATCGATTCGGGCTGTCTTCGTTTCGAGATTAACGAAAACCGAGGCGTGGGCAAATTCCCTCTGGTAACTCCAGCCGGTTTGCTTCGCCTCACCCAAGGGCGCTCCCAAGGGTCGCTCCAATTCCGGGTAGGATTCGAGCGTCCCGTGGATATCGGTGTAGCCCCACGAGTAACAAAACAACGACCCCGGGCGAGCCGCGACGAGAAAACAGGCCAGCGGAAACGTGATCTGTTCGCGGGCGAGCTTCAGCAACTCTGCCCCAGGCCGCTTCATCATTTCATGATCCATCCAGTTGAAGCCTGGCCAGCCCTTGATCACGACAAACTTGCCCTTGGCGGCCGCCAGCGCGACGGTTTCGATATCGGCCCGGATGTCCGCCGCTTGGTTGCTGCCGAACGCCGCGAAATGCTCAATCATCACGCCGTCCAGGCCCTCCCAATCGAGAATTTCCCGATAATCGGTGGCACGTGTTCCGTTGGCCAACACGATCTTGTCCGCGCCGATCTTCCGTTTGGTGAGAGCGAGCATTTCACGCAAGCCCGCGACCACCGCCTCGGCCTTTTCGCTGCCAACCACCTGCGTCAAAGCCGGAGCGAACGCCTGCGGCAGTGCGTCCACAAATACCCCGTCTATCGGGCCGCGCTTCATTTCGTTTGCGATCACGTCCGACCACCACTCGCGGAACGCCGCGTTCGACGGATCGGGCCGGGGCGTGCCCGAAGTATGTTTGACGATCTCGCCGCCCGCCGTGCGCAGCGTCCACTCCGGGCGATAGGTCTTGTACGCCTCATAACCACCCCAGTTGATGAAGGCATTGAGATAGAAGAGCACCTTGACCGACGGATTGCGCTGCTTGATCCGCCGCGCCGTGTCCGCCACGCCCGCCTCCGTGCTGCCGTGTGCGCTGGCACCGTGCCCCTTTTCCAGCGCGACCAAAACGCTGTGCTTCGCGAGGAAATCAATCTCCGCATCCGTCATGTCGCCACTGCGCTTGCCAAAATGAATGTTCAGCGGCACGCGGTCCCAATTGGCCGGTGGAGGCACGTCGGCGGAGTGCAGAGGGACCAGCGGCACGAGCAGCAGGGCGGCGAGGAGTGTGAGGGTAGATTTCATGGTGTTTGTCGATGTTACTGAATGAGGCTGGTGCGATTTTATTTGGCAAAGGAAAGTTCCACATTGTCCAGGATTAGCTTGGCGGCGTTCTCGGTGGTGTCGGTGATTTTCAACTCGATTTGGAATCCATACCCGGCGGGCAGCTTCGAGAGGTCCAGCGCGGCCGGCGCCTTGGCGACCTGTTTGGAGAATCCGAGGATGTAATCGTATTTTTCACGGACCTCCTGCCAGGACGTCCACTCGTTGATTTTGCCATCGTTGTCGGTATCGACACCCACCCTCGCCTCGACCCGCTCCACCCAAGGTCCCGGGCTGGTGAAATCGTTCTTCGTCTGGTTGATCAGATAAAAGCGTCCTTCGGCAAAGCAAATGTCGGGATCGGGATGCCCGTTGCCGAAGCTGCCGCAGAAGGTGAACGGTTTGTTGATATCCGAGGAGGTGAAACGCGCGATGCTCATTTTCTTGGAGCCTGCGGGTTCGAAATCGCCGAAGAGGTAATATTGCCCGCCGATGGAGATCGCCGCCCAGTCGCCGTAGGCGTTTTGATCGGGCTCGTGGATTTGATACTCGGCCACATTCGTCGGGTAGTTTTTCGGATCTTCCTTGTTCCAATGCGGATGCATGAATGTGCCGGTCTTGCCGGTCGGCTTGGTGCGCTGATCAACAGGGGGTGCCAGCAAGGTGAAATTTCCGAGACCGTCCGGACTGACCGCGTGGCTGGCGAGAGGCGAATCCCACGCGTGCTTGGAGGCGTCGATGGGACTCCAGTCCTCGGAGATCAGGTGGAACTTGCCGTCCATGCTCCTGATGATCGCGCAATCGGATCCGTGGGAGGGATCTTTGAAGGCCATGCCCATGTCCTTGCCGGGCTTGCCGTCGGTGAGATCCTCGTCGATATACAAGTGGGGGTCGGCGTCATTGGGAAAATCATAATACAAGTAGGCTTTCCCCTCGACGAACTCGGCGGTCGTCATCCATCTCGCCCGCTGATCGCTGACCGGTCCGTGGTGCACCCAATTCACCATGTCGCGGCTTTGCCAGGCATGGTAGCCACCGAGGGATTTCTTCAAGCCGCCCGGGGCATTGAATTGATTGGGCCACTGGGTTGTTTGGAGAGGTATATCAAATCCCTCCAGCGTCGCTTCCTGAGGAGTGAAGTCTTTATCGGACTTCTTGTTAGTATTCAGCCCGAAAATCCAATAGTCTCCGGGGCCCTTGGTCAGCAGAACCGGGGCGTCGTCCAAGTTTGGAGGGGCGATTTTCGGAACTGCCTGCCAGTTGTCCCATACCGGGGATTGCGACACCACCAATGAACGAGGCGTTTGCTTCTGATCGAAAGACTTGATCTTGCTGACGAATGTGGCGGACGGCTCCGACGGCACGGCCATGCCATCTTTGAATTCCATGCCGGATTTCGACTCGGTGTTCGACTCCCAATCCGCCTGGTTGTCGATCGTCCACTCGGTCACGGCGGGCGGCGCCGCATGGCAAAATGCGGAACCGAGAACGGTCACTGCGATCGCGAGGGTTGGTATTTTTTTCATTCTGACTGCTAGAAATTCGCCTTCTATCAGACTACTGGCATCTCGTAGCCTTTGCGGCGCGGGCGGTCTTGCATCGCCTTTGCCGCATCGTCGCCGATGATTTGTTGGGCGGCGGGGTCCCATTTGATCGCCCGGCCAGTGCGTTCGGCGATGGCGGCGAGTTGGCAGATGGTGCCCGTGCGGTGGCCTACGCTGGCTGGGCAGATCGTCGGCTTGCGAGTCAGGACCGATGTGATGAAATTCTCACGGTGGTTCTTGGATTCATAAACCTGTACGTCGTTAGGACCGAACTTGTGGCGGACCAGTTCAACCGGTGAGGTTTCGATCTTGCCACGACTGGCGAGCACCTCGCCCTTGGTGCCGATGAAGCGGATCATGGCGCCGTTGTCTGGCTTGCGATCACGCCAGACGGTGATGCCGTCTGCGTAGCGGTAATGATGGTATTCCGCTCCTTCGTAGCCCTTCGGGATGAACTCGACGGGACCCGTTTCGTCACGACCCAGCGCCCATTGCACGATGTCGAAGTGGTGCGCGCCCCAGTCGCCGAACTTGCGATTTCCATATTCCCAGTAGCAGCGCCAGCCACCCCCATACGCCCCTTTCGCACGATTTTCAGAATACTCGAAAAACGGGGTGGGTCCGAGCCAGCGGTCATAATCAAAGCCCTCCGGAACGGGAACGATTGTCTCTTTTTCCGGTGGCTGAGGAAACTCTCCGAGTCTGCAGTAGATTTCCTTGATGTCGCCGATCATGCCGTTGCGCACCAGATTGGCCGCGATGCGGAAATAGATTTCAGAGCGTTGCTGGCTGCCGACCTGCAGGATGCGTCCGTATTTTTTCTCCGCCGCCGCCAAGGCCTTGCCCTCCTCGATGGTCAGGGTCATCGGCTTCTCGACATAGACATCCTTGCCCGCCTTCATCGCCGCCAGTGCGATCGCCGCGTGCCAGTGATCCTGCGTGGCCACGCACACCACATCCACATCGGGGTGAGCAATCACCTCTTCAAATTTGGCAGTGCCTAGAATTCCCTCGAAGCCCTTGTCCTTAAGCGTTCCGAGGGCTTTCTTCACCTGCCCGTCCCGCACGTCGCACACCGCGATCGGTTGCAAATCCTTCATTCCGGGAAACGAGCGGACGTGGCCGTCGGAAATCCCGCCTAATCCGATAAAGCCCATGCCGATGCGCGAGTTCGCGGCGGTCTTGGCGGTGTTGCCGAGGGTCTCCGCCTTGACGATCTGTGGCGCGATCCATGCGGTGCCTGCGGCGAGGGTGGACTTGAGAAAATGACGACGTGTCGGTGGGTTGTTCATGATGGTATTAGAATGTGGGTTGTTAACAGTGGTATTAGAATGGGTGATCTTGCGGCTGAATTTTTTTGAGAACTACTTCCAGACGATCTCGCCGATCTCGTTCTCGATGTCCAAGCGCACCTTGGCATGGGCGAATTCCCGGGTGTAAATGTATCCGTTCTGGACGGCGGGGCCTTTTGGCGCACCCAGCGGACGCTCCAACTCCGGATTGGGCTTCATCCAGACTTTGCTTTTTTCCGCGCCATATCCATCGTGGGCGAGGAAGTAGCTATGTTTTTCTGCGCAGATGAGAAACAGCGCGAGGAGATACTCGAAGCGTTTGCTGTGATTATCTTTTTCACTCAGCCCTTTGCGGATTTCATCCGTGCGCTGTGGATTGAGGACGCCCTCCTCTGCGTTTAATTCGGAAAGCCCGGCGGTGAATGCAACGATGAACCCACCACGAGCCGCTTTTTGAAACGCAACCATTCCTCTGGCCACGTTGTCCTTCTTCTGTTCCGGGGAACCAGCGAGTTCAAAGCCTTCGATGTAGGAGCCGTCAAATCGCTTAATCGCCTCCAATCCGTCATCCTTGCTTTGGCCGACGCGCAGGACATTCGCCAGCATGATCTTGTCCGGTCCCAAGGCCTTTCTCACCTCGCCCATCATGGTCTCGTATCCAGCGAGCTGGGCGGCTTTTTTCTCTTTCCCGATGTCACGAGCCAAGTAACCGGGCGAGAGAACCTTGATGTTTCCATCGAAAAACAGGCCATCGATCGCGGGATCGGCACACATTTGCTTGGCATGGCCGACCCACCAATTCCGCACCTGAGGGTTGGTCAAGTCGTAGGCCTCACAAGCATTGCGAACCAGCTTGGTTTTTCTATTGCTACCCACGAGGAAGGCGCCTGGCGTCTTCTCGATTTCGGCGTTCGCTTTGTAGGTGCCATAGTGAACAATCACGTTGCGATAGTATAAAATCTTCGTGGAGGGATTCACCTCCTTCACGGCCTTGGCGGCGGCGAGTGTGCCATCCTCCGTCGATTGAAAAGCCCTGTGTCCTGTCGTTTTTTCGAAGGCCACCAGCGGAAACGACGCTAGGTATTTGATCTCGGCATCGGTAAACTTTTCGGCTTTCCGGATATGCATGTATTGCGGCACGCGATCCCAGGAAAACGCTGGGCGAGCGTGGCCTGTTGGTGTGCTTTCGGCAAGTTTCGGCGGGTCGCCTTTCACAGGCTGGATTGCGGCGAGAAGGGCGACGATGAGTATGTGGATTCGCATGAGAGTGTGGACTGAATGAAGCTCAGGGTTGGGGGGTAACGGTGGCGAAGTAGGCACCGATTTCGTTGCCATGATCATCGCGGAAAACGGGGGCCAAGCGTTGTGGTCTGGCGGCGAGGCGGGTGGTGAACACGATTTCCTTGTCTCCCGGCGCCACGGTTTTTGATTCGATGTCCTTGCCGTCGATCCGCAGCACGGCGGACGTGATCGGGATCGCCTTGCCGGGGTAGGCGCGGTAGGCACGCGTGCCGCCGGGTACGTTCTCGCCGGCAGGAAGGGCGGCGGTGATCGGGCGGTCCGCCTCCACGGGCCAGCGGCGCAGGCGGATCGTGTAGTTGCCGGGCGTCGCGACTTTGATAAACCAATACCCCCGATGAGCGGACTTGGCGAGGCCGGCGGCTTCACGGATGTGTTGCTGGTTCCATGGCGGCAGCTCTTCCTGGATCCAATCGTGTGCGGTTAGACTGACAACG
>JBIPMR010000837.1:0-2663 GCA_044369025.1 Luteolibacter sp. | reverse complement strand
CCGAAGTTGTTCGCCGCGCTGCCGAAGAACACCGGCGTGAGTTCACCGGCGAGCACTTTTTCCAAATCGAACTCGGCACCGGCACCTTCGAGCAATTCCAGCTCGTCGCAAACCTGGCGGTATGTCCCCTCCTCCACCGCGTCCTTGACGCTCTCGTCCTCGATGCCCGTCACCGCCACCGGTGCCCGGTAGGCGCCGTGAACGGTGCGCTGGAAAAGGTGCACCTGCTTCTGCTCGCGATCGTAAACCCCGCGGAACCGCGGGCCGTCGCCGAGCGGCCAGTTCACCGGATAGGCGTGAATCCCGAGCACCGATTCGAGCTCGTCGAGCAGATCCATCGACGGCCGGGCCGGGCGGTCGAGTTTGTTCATGAAGGTGAAAATCGGCACGCCGCGGCGGCGGCAGACTTCGAAGAGTTTCCGCGTCTGGCTCTCGATGCCCTTGCCGGCGTCCACCACCATCACCGCGGCGTCCACGGCGGTTAGAACCCGATAGGTATCTTCCGAGAAGTCCTTGTGCCCCGGGGTGTCGAGGATGTTGACGACGCAATCCTTGTATTCGAATTGCAGCACCGTGGAGGACACGGAAATCCCGCGTTGTTTTTCCAAATCCATCCAGTCCGAGGTGGTGGCGCGCTGGTTTTTGCGCGCGGTCACGCTGCCCGCGAGATTCAGTGCACCGCCGTAGAGCAGGAATTTCTCCGTCAGCGTCGTCTTTCCGGCATCCGGGTGGGAGATGATCGCAAACGAGCGGCGGCGTCTCACCTCGCGTTGCAACGCGGGCGAGGGAATGGCGTATGGGGAAATCGACATGAAACTCCCGGAGGGCTATGCGCTGGACGCCGGACGATCAAGCCCCGATGCGCCAATCTGCTCGGGGGATGAAACACAGATCGGCCGATGTTGAAGGGGGAACCTCCAACATCCACCGACTGTTTTTTCAGGGGGAGAAAGCGGAGAGCGCGCCCGGATCGGACTGATTCGCATCGTGCCGGCCGACCTTGCAGGCACCATCGCGAGGCGGCAGGATGGATACCAACCATTTCAAATGACGAGATTGTCACGATTCCCACTTTCCGACGGGAGAAATCCGCCCATCATTCCGGCGATGCGCGACGACACCCGCCAATGGATTTCCGCCGATCAGGCGCACTGCTGGCACCCGTTCACGCGCCAGGCCGAGTGGTGCGCACGCGGCCACGAGCCGCTGGTGATCCAGCGGGGCGAGGGTTCCTGGCTCCGGGATTCCGAGGGCCGGCGCTATTTGGATGGAAATTCCTCGATCTGGACCAACATCCATGGCCACGCCCACCCGGCGATCAACGCCGCCATCCACGGGCAGCTCGAAAAAATCGCCCACTCGTCCTTTCTCGGCTTCACCCACCCGCTCGCCGCCGAGCTGGCGCAGCGGCTCTGCGGGTTTTTCCCGCAAAACACCCTGGAGCGCGCGTTTTTCTCGGACGACGGCTCCACCGCCATCGAATGCGCCTTGAAAATGGCCGTGCAATTCCGCCAGCAAACCGGCGAACCCGCACGCAACCACTTCGTCGCCTTCGCCAACGGCTACCACGGCGACACCCTCGGTGCCGCCTCGCTCGGCGGCGTCGGGCGCTTCTTCGAGCGCTTCCGCGGCATGGGATTTCCCGTGCAACACGTCGCGTCCCTCGACGATTTAAAATCCCTGCCCGGCGGAAACATCGCGGCGGTCGTCATCGAGCCGCTCATCCAAGGCGTCAACGAAATGCGCCCGTGGCCCGCCGGCATGCTCACGGAGCTGCGGACGTGGTGTGATGAAAACCGCGTCCACCTGATCCTCGATGAAGTCATGACCGGCTTCGGCCGCACCGGCACCCTGTTTGCCTGCCAGCAGGAAAAGGTGATCCCGGATTTCCTCTGTCTCGCCAAAGGCCTCACCGGCGGTTACCTGCCACTCGCCGCCACCCTCACCACCGGCAGAATCTACGACGCCTTCCTCGGCGCGCCGGAGAAAGCCTTCTACTACGGCCACAGTTACACGGCGAATCCGTTAGGCTGCGCCGCCGCCCTCGCCAGCCTGGACCTCTTCGAATCCGAGAACACGCTGGCCAATCTAACCGGCAAGATCGGGCATCTGGAAAGCGCCCTGGCCGCCTTGAAATCCCGCCACCCGCTGATCCACGAGATCCGCCAGTGCGGCTTCATCGCCGGCATCGAACTCCGCCGCGCCGATGGCCGGAAATTTCCCCCCGCCGAGCGTTTCGGCGAAGCGGTCTGCCTCGCCGCCCGTGCCCACGGCCTGCTCACCCGGCCTATCCTCGATACCATCGTCCTGATGCCGCCGCTTTGCACCAGCCTCGCGGAAATCGACCACGCCATCGCCGCACTGGATGCCACCCTCCTCACGGGTTGAGCCTGAGGCGCCCATGCATGGAGTGCGGTGGCAGAGCGCAGCGGCGACACCGCTTTGGATGCTTCGCGAAGCCAGAGTGCCGGTGCTGATGAATCATCCAAAGCGGTGTGGCGCTTCGCTTCCCACCGCAGTCCAAAGGGGCGCCCATGCGCTTCCAAGACAGCAATCTCCAACTCGCCGTGAATCTGGCGGATGCCCAGGAAGATGCGGGACAATGAATTCCGAATGCGAGATTGCCAAAATTTTCCTCGGCAGGGTAAATTTCATCCCACCAT
>JBIPMR010000836.1:0-2664 GCA_044369025.1 Luteolibacter sp. | reverse complement strand
AGGGACTCGTTGAACGCCTCATAATCGAGCGTCAGCGGACACAGGGCGAAGGCACTGCCGGCAAAGGGAATCAGGCCGACGCGGTCGCCCTCGAGGCGCTCGACGAAGTCGATGATGCCAAGCCGCGCGCGTTCGAGCCGATTGGGTGTTAGATCCTCGGCCAGCATGCTGCGCGAGGTGTCCACGGCGAAGAGGATGTCGATGCCCTTGCGTTTCACCTCGCGCCATTCGTGGCCCAGCCGCGGGCGGGCGATGGCGGTGAACAGCAGCAGGATCGCGAGCAGCCACAAGCCGCGTTTGAGGTTGCGCAGACGCGGGGAGAAGCCTTCGGTGAGGCGCTGGCGGAAGCGCGGATGCACCAGTTTGGCGAGGTCCGCATCGCGGCGGCGGTCGAAGCGCAGATAGAGGGCCGCGACGCCGGCGCAGACGACAAAACCCGCGAGGATCCAGAGCGGTTGGGCGAAGTGCAGGGAATCGGTTTCCATGGTGGTTAGAGATTGTTAAGGAAGCCGCCGCCAGCGGGTTTGGCGGAGGATCAGTTCCAGCAGCAGGATCAACAATCCGGGCACGAGGAAATAGAGGAACAGCTCGTCGTACTGTTGATATTTCTTGAGCTTGCGGGTGGTGGTTTCCAGCTGGTTGATGGCTTCGTAGATTTTCGCGAGCGACTCGGTATCGGTGGCGCGGAACGATTGACCGCCGGTGGCCTTGGCGACTTCTTCGAGCATTTTCTCGTCGATCTCCACCTTGACCGTTTGCAGATGCTTGCGGCCGAAAGCGTCCTGAACGGGAAACGGCGCTTCTCCGCGCGTGCCGGCACCGATGGTGTAAATCTTGATGCCGAGCGCCTTGGCGGCTTCGGCGGCGGTGAGCGGATTGACGGCGCCGGCGTTGTTCACCCCGTCGGTTAGAATGATGATGATGCGGGATTTCGCTTCGGACTCGCGGAGGTGGCTGACCGAAGAAGCGATCGCCGATCCGATGGCGGTGCCATCTTCCACCTGGCCGATTTTCACATCGCGGAGGCGCTTGGCGAGCCACTCGTGATCCATGGTGAGCGGACTCACCATGTAGGGGCGGCCGGCGAAGGCGACCATCCCGAGCTTGTCGTTAGGGCGCTGGCCGGCGAATTCCTCCACCACCTTTTTGACGACTTCGAGGCGATTCACCGGCTTGCCTTCGAGTTCGAAATCGAGCGCCTCCATCGAGCCGGAAACATCGAGGGTGAGGATGATGTCAATGCCGCTGGCCTCGACCTCGGATGAACCTTTGCCAAGGCGCGGGCGGGCGAGCGCCACGATCAGCAACGCAATCCCTAACAAACCGAGAAACGCCAGGAACCCGCCGACCTTGGAGCGTGGGTGTGCGCCGATGGATTCCGCGTCGAGGGTGCTGGGAATGCGCACGGCGACCGGCTCTCCCCGGCGGCCTTTCCACACCGCCATCGCAGGCAGCAGCAGGAGCAGCAAGAGCAGCTCCGGATGGAGGAATTGGAAATTTCCGATCATGCGGTGGGGGCTGGGGAATTTGTTGGAATCACCGGGGCGGAAGTGGCCTCAACGAATCCGCGGGCGGCGTCGAGCAACTCGTCGCGTTGTTTCGCATTCAGGTTGGAGCCGGCGAATTTCGCGAGGTCGCACGATTTGAGGAACACCCGCAGATGGTCGCTTTCGCGAAGCAGCGGCGACGAGTTGTCCCTGGCGAGATCGTTGAGAAACTCCTCGGTCGTCCGGCGCGGGGCGGCGAGCCCGAACTGGGCGGCGATGTAGTGGCGGACGGTCTGCGCGGCGCGGTTGGCGAATGCCTCGGCGGGCAGGGTTTCGCGGGTGGACGCCAGCTCGGTTAGAGAACCGAGTGCGAGGGCCAGCGGGCTTTTGCGCAACTCCCCGCGCTTCCGTTTTTTCCAAATGAGCATGACGACCGCCACCGTCAGGACGCCGGCGGCGAGCCCCCACCACAGGGCGTCGGAGGTTTTCTCCGGCATTGGAATCGCGACCGGGCCGCGCGGGCCGCGGATGTCATCTTCCTGCGCGGACAAATGCCCGGTGAGAAGCAGGCAGGTCGCCGCGAAGACGAAGCTAAGGATCTGATTTCGAAACATGATAGTAAAATCAGCCGGAACGCTGGCGGCGGGATTGGAAAAACGCCATCAGGATCGGCATCCAGTTTTCACCGTTGGTGAACTCCAACAGACTAACGCCCAGCGAGCGGATCTTGGCGGCGGTCAGCTCGCGGCGGGCGCGGGATTGTTTTTCATAAGCTTCGCGCACCTTGCGGCTGCCGGTGTCGAGCTCCACCACGTGCCCGCTTTCCGCGTCCTTGACCCGGATGCGGCCGATGTCCGGCAGCGATTCCTCCCGGGGATCGGTAACGGAAACGGCGATGACGTCGTGACGGCGGTTGGTCACCTGGAGTTTGTTGCGGAGTTTTGCCAGACGCTCTTCGAATGGGGCGCCGGGATTGAAATCGGAAACCAGGAAGATCACGGATTTCCGGTGGACGACCTGATTAGCGAAATCGAGCGCGCGGCCGATATCGGTGCCGGTTTTTTCAGGTTGGAAATAGAGCGTCTCGCGGATCAAACGCATGATGTGCATCCGGCCCTTGCCGGGAGGAATGTATAATTCGACGGCGTCGCTGAAAAGAATGAGGCCGACCTTGTCG
>JBIPMR010000835.1:0-2665 GCA_044369025.1 Luteolibacter sp. | reverse complement strand
TGCGGGGGCACGGGGTAGTTTACGGCCAACTCGGAGATCACCCTGCAGCGTTCCCAGTAATGATCCCGCGCCACCCACCGTTATGCGCCGTGAGCGCTTCTTCGCTGCTGTGAAGATGAAACTGCCCGCCGGCATGAAGGAATGTGAAATTCAGTTCTCTTTTACCCGGAGGGTAAACCCGTGGCGCGTTGGTTTTCGTCTTCAAGTGCCGCAAAGATATGCAATTTAACTCCCCAACCTCAATCTCAACTGCCGATTGGTGGTTGAGTTTATCTGGGCCGGAGAATGGCTGCCGGGTGCCGGGAGGCCGCTTGCGAGGGTTTCACCACACTCTGATTTGCCACTGTCGCTTGTCCTCCGCCGGATCGCCGCCGAGGACAAGTCCGCCGGCTGGCGTGAGCGTTCCATGACTTGGAAAATCGAGTGTGGATCTCGCCCCAGCTGGGTCTCGTCTGGCAATCCCCGGCCAGAATTCATGAAGAATTGCTTCGGCCCGCCATGGGTTCAGTCGGGATTTATCGGAGACTCTCGAATCCCGATGATCCAAAAGGCACAGGATCAGCACCTCGGCTGACCCGCCCGGTCTCGCCAAGCGGGCCGTGATGCGCTCCTTCGGTCGGCCGAGCAGTTCGCGATTTTTGATCGATCCGTCGGTCGGGGAGAGCGTGGCCCGCAGCGGTTGCTCGATCATTTCACTGTCCTGTTGCGGATAGGGAATACCCTGGTCCATCCGCCAACGCCACCACTGGGTGTGGATGATCGATTTCACCTGCCTGCCCCAGAGTTCGATGCCGCCATCCTGCCCCAACGTCAGCGCTTCGACGCCACTTGCGAAATCATCAGCAGAAACGATGTCCCGGACATGCCATCGCCCGGCACCGGTCGTCAGATCGAGCGCCGCGAAATCGAAATGCATCCGCCCGGCGCTTACGGAGTTCCAGCAAATCACGATCTGCCTGTGCGTTTCATCGACGAGCCATTGCACTCTTTGCAGGGAACGGTCGTTGTCCCGCATGATTTCACGCTGCCAGAGAACGTCGCCGTTCACGCTCGAGCGATGCTCAATGATCCACGGAAACTTGCCTTCTCCGCCCGGTGGAGGCGTTATTACCATCGCTCCGCCTTGGTTGAGGTGACGGATTTGCGCCGGTCGGTCGAATCCATCGCGAGCGGGGTTCAAGTCATTTTCCCAAAGTTGAGTGCCGGTCTGAGGGTCCAACGCGGCGATGAACCGCCGATGCTCTCCGGAAATTTTCCGAATGCCGGAAACCCACAGCGCGCCCGACTCGCTCGGAACAGGAATGGCGGTCATGGCGGTTCCATCAGCGCCTCGAAGTCCTCGATCGGCGTGGCCACCACAACCGGGCGGTTCCGGTTGGCGATGACAAAGGAGCATCGCGGCGAGACGCCGCGAGCCGACCTGCCGCGAGACGCGGCCGCCACTTTTTTGGGGAACAAAAAACCGGCGTCTTTTGTGGGGATGCCGGTTGGATGGATGGGTGATTTTGTGGCGACAAAAGTGTCGCCACTCCTTATTCCGCAGCGACGGGGTGCTGGGCGTCGTGCTCAGCGGCTTTTTGGTCGCGGAGCTAGGCGCGGCGGGACATTTTCACGCGGCCTTTTTCGTCGACTCCAAGGCACTTGGCGGTGCTTCACAATGGCAGAAACTCCACCCGGTTCTCGAGATCTTCCGGTTCCGCCGCCTTGGCGATGAGTTCCGGATCCTTCACACATTGGCCGATGGTGATGGCGAGTTGGTGGGCGTAGATCACTCCTGCGAAAGTGCGGCCTTCCCGCTGGCGGAGTTCGGCTTCAGCCAAGAGATCGTCGTCCTGACTGAAAAGGATTCGCCCCAATTCACCGGCGCGGTCGAGCAGGCGATCGTCAGGCCAGCGGGCGGTGCCATCTTCCCGAGCTGTCAGGACATCAACTCCACGTATCCGCAAACCAGTCGTAACCGCCTTTCTCACATGGACGTCCATGTAGAGGGCGACGCTCATGGCTTGGCTGTGACTTTACCCAAACGCAGCCGAAGCGGCGAGTCCGTGGTAGCAACAGCTTTTTCACGCGAAGAGTCCAGACTCGTGGTGAGTGCTTCATCAGATTCCTCGCGATGATCGTAGTAATACGCCAGCGCGGAATGGATCATGGCAGGTGTGAGATGAGGATACTGAATCGCGATTTCCTCGACCGAGGAGCCATGGGCGAGAAAGTCCGCCGCGACCTCGATGACCTTGACATTCGCGCCGTCCACCCACGCCCGCCCATCTGAATCCAGATGAAGATGGGGATAGGATGTTGAGACCGCAGCCATGGAGGGATGGGATCATTCGGCGGGCTGATTGTCAAACTGACGGACGGAAAGAGTTGCGGCGAAACGCCACAAGCACGGCCTGCTGTGAGACGCAACAGCCACTTTTAGACGAAGACAAAAAACCGGCGGCCCTTGTGAGGACGCCGGTTGGATGGGATGGCTGATTTTGTGGCGACAAGAGTGTCGCCACTCCTTATTCCGCAGCGACAGGCTGCTGGGCGTCGTGCTCGGCGGCTTTTTGGTCGCGGAGCCAGGCGCGGCGGGACATTTTCACGCGGCCTTTTTCGTCGACTCCGAGGCACTTGGCGGTGATGACGTCGCCTTTTTTGACGATGTCTTCGACGTTTTCGG
>JBIPMR010000115.1:0-8215 GCA_044369025.1 Luteolibacter sp. | reverse complement strand
CTGATGGCGGGTTCCGGCATCACGGTCGACGGGCCGCTTGGTGCCGCGGCGAACGTGCAGAAGCTGAACTCGGCGACCGGGGCGTGGGAGCCGATCAAGGGAACGGACGTGGTCCAGAGCGGTCAGGCCTACTGGATCAATGTTCCCTACACGCTTGTCGGCAATGGCTGGAGCGGGCCGGTGGAGACTGATTTCTCCGGTGCGGTTTCCGGCGCATGGAATTTTGGATCAGGGCCCGGCTCCCTCGCGGTGCTCAACCCCGCGGACCTTGCCGCCGATCCGGTGCTCATGACTCCCGGTGAGCTGACATTTTCCAACCTTGAGGGCAGCGGCGGCGCCTCGCACCAGATCTCCATCACCCGTCTCGCTGCGGCAGGCACCGATTCCGGTGCCAATGACCTTCAGCTTTTGGCTTTGGAAGCCGTTCCCCAGGAGTTGAAGTGGCAGACGCAATCCGTCGATTTTTTCGCAGGCTGGCAGGTGGCCAGTGTGACCGCTGGAGGAAGCCGGTCGATCACCGTCGGCGTGAAGCGGAACTGGAGCAGTGGGCTCGATCTCCGAGAGCACCTTTACCGGGTCAGCGTCTCGCTGGATGGCGGCTCCACGTATTGCTACTTGCCGGTGAGCGCCATCAATGCGGACCTTTCCACCGCGCCGGGTTCCACCGCGCCCGCCAGTCAGTTCACCGGTCTCTGGGCGGGACAGATCATTCTCAATTCGGTCACCAGCCTGGGCACCGCAGGCTCACCCGTGCAGGCCACTGCCAGCGAGCTGCCGCTGCAGATCTTCATTCATGTGGACGCCGCCGGGCAGGCGCGTCTGGTGCCCCGCTCCATCATGATGCAGACGAAAACCGCCTCGCCGGACATCGCCCCCACCCAAGTGCTGGTTGTTGACGAAACGCGCATTCCCTACCTTGACGGCGTCCAGCAGCGGGCGGATGGAACTCGCGTGGGTCTGCGCCTCGAGACGGTCAGCTTCGACCTGCCCCGGGACCTCAGCGCCGCCCATCTTTCAGCCTCGCTGCGCGGCAAGGTGGCCACGGCGCAGGGCATCGCCAATCCCGCCGAGCTGGCCGATGGAGACGTGCTCGCCTACTTTGCCTTGGGTTCGCGCACGTCCCGTCCGCCGGACCTGCCGGAAACCTACCATCTTTCCTGGCCGCTGGACGGGCAGCTCGGCGTTGGCAAGTCGGTGTCCACCGGCAGTTCCTCGCCCCTCACGCTCGACGCGTTTCACCGCAGCAACCCCTTCCGCCATGCCTTCCATCCCCAGCACGGCGTGGGCTACCCGGTCACCCGCAGCTTCTCCATCAGCTTCGACACCGCGCCCGATCCAGCCATCCTCACCGGCACCTACCAAGAATCCACCGGCGGCCTTGCCCGTCAGGCCATCGTCTCCAGAGGCAGCATCTCGCTGCGCCGCATCACCACCGCCGACAGTCTCCAGTAAGCCCGAACCTTTTTCCCAGCCATGCACCTATCATTTGCAACTACCCGGGCCGAACGAGTCGCGCCCGGCCTCGGCATTGCCCGCCGGATGACCAAACCGCTGACCGTTCTCCTCGCGAGCCTGCTCGCGCCAGTGGCGGCAATTGCCCAGGTGCCGGTCACCTTTAGCTTTGATGGTAATACCTTCCAGCCCTGGACGGTGCCGGATACCGGCTGGTATCAGCTCGATGTCAGCGGCGGTCAAGGGGGCGATGCCAGCAACGGCAGCCACACGGGCGGCAAGGGCGCCCAGATCCAGACCTCGGTCCGGTTGACGAAAGGGGAGGTGCTGCGCATCTCCGTCGGCGGACAAGGGGGAAAGGGGAGCAGTGACGGCAATAATCCCAGCGGCGGCGGCGGTGGCGGCAGTTCGTCCATCGTCCGGGTGAAAGACACGACAGCCCCGCTCGTTCCCTCGTCAAACGATGAGCTCCTCCTGATCGTCGCCGGCGGCGGCGGTGCGGCCTCGCAATACGCCGGCAACTCGGGCAACGCCACCAACACGAGCGGCGACCCCGGCGGGTCCAATGGCAACGGCGGCGGCATCGGCAGCAACACGCAGGGCGGTGCGGGCGGCGCGGGCTATTTGGGAGACGGCGGAACGCACTACAATGGCGGGACGCTGGTCTCCTACGGGGGGATGAGGTATGTCGCAGGAAACTTTGGCGGTTACGTGAGCGGATCCATCGGCGGAGCCGGTGGCTGGGGCGGGGGTGGGCAGGGTGGCCCGGCCACGTCGGGCACGGACGGCGGCGGCGGCGGCGGCGGAGGCTACAGCGGCGGCGGCGGTGGTCCGGACCCCGGCAACGGCGGCGGCGGCGGTGGTTCCTTTGTTTTCACCAGCACCGCCAACCGGCCGGCGGCCTCGGTCGTTGCCCGCAACACCGGGGCGCAGAGCGGAAATGGTGCCGTGTCCATCACCCTGCAGCGCTACAGCTTCCAGCCGGACACCTCGGCCCCGCTCAGCCTTGCGGATGCCTATTTCAGCAAGGATCTGCAGTTCCCCCAAGATGTCACTGGCGGCGATGTCGATTTGGTTGGCGCGACGGTGCCAGCGGGGACTTCCTATGTGGAGCTCACTTCGGCGGCCAATGGCCAGTCCGGCACCATGGTCGTCAAGTCCATCCCCGCACGGCAGAAGGTGAGCCGCATGGTGGCCAAGTTCCAAGTGCAGACCACGGGAGGCACGACCCCGCCCGCGGACGGTTTCAGCTTCAATTTCGGCCCCGACCTGGCTGCCAACCAAGCCATCGGGGTGGACGGGATCGCGAGCGGGCTCGCCGTGACCTTCGACACCTATGACGGGGGGAATCCCGACTCCGCGCCGGCCGTGGAAGTGGTTTACGATTCGGTCGTGAAAGGCGGCGTTTCATTCCTCGGCGGCCGTCAGGCCGGGCGCATGCCTGCCTATCCCGTGGTCGAGGATGCCTCCGGCAATTCCCAATCGCTCACGACGGGGGACAACTGGGTCCCGGTCCAGGTGGACCTTGTCGGCGACCTGGAAAAGGGCGGCGGGCTCGTCAGCGTCACTTGGAACGGGTATCGGATCCTCAAGGACATCCCCGTGCCGTATTTGGCCCCCCAGTCCGAGGGATGGCGCATCGGATTCGGAGCCGGGACCGGGACCGCCAATAATCAGGCCCAGCGGGTCCGGAACCTCTCCATCGCGGCCGACACGTATGTGACGCTCGACGTCATCAGCCAGTTCGGCTCGAGCCTGGTTTCTCCTCCCGGTGGCCGTCGCACCTACCACACCGGCGAGTCCGTCACTTTCAGCGTCCCGCCATTCGTCTATCTCGACCGTTACCGGAAAACCCTCACCGGCACCGAGGATGACATGCGGCTCCGGGCGGCCTACCGGGCGAAGCTCATGGGCGGCTCCATCGGCGGCCAGCCCCTTTTGGGCGGGTCCACCGTCAAGCTGACCGAGTCCGCAGTGGTGAACTGGCAGTGGGAACTCGATTACCTTGCGGAGGTCAACACCGGCACCGAGACCATCCAAGGGCTTTCCGCCTCTTCCGTGACCGATTCGACGAACCAACTCACGCTCGGCCGCAACTTCCGCCCGCTCAATTACAACTTCGACTCGGTGGTCTATTCGCAGATCATGGGCACCGGCACCGGGCTGGACATCCAGTTCCAGCCGAAGGGCTATGTCATCGAAAACGCCCCCAATTCCCCGGAGCGCTTCCTCCAGCTCTCCGGCGGCGGCGATCACCTGCGCGCCAACTCCGCGGGTGCCGGGCTGATCGGCGGCGACGGTTCCTTCACCATCGAGTTCTGGGCCCGGCGCGATTTGGTCACGATGATCGCGGACCAGAATGTGGTGTCGCTCGGATCTTTCACCGCCTCGGGCGGACAGCTCCGTGCCGGTTTCACCTCTGGGAACGCGTTCTTCCTGACGAACAACGGAGTCACCGTCGCGGCCCCCGCCGCGCTGACCGACAACAGCTGGCACCATTGGGCGGCGGTCAATGACAAGACTGCCAACACCGTCACCCTCTATCGCGACGGCAAGGTGGTGGCGTCCGGCAACCAAGCGCTGAACTTCTCCGGCAGCACCCAGACGGTGACGGTGGGAGCCCGCGCCACCGGTGGCGCCACCGCCGACGGCTTCTTCCCAGGCGGCATCAACAATGTGCGCGTCTGGAAAACCGCCCTCGGCATCGACCAGATCCGCAGCGGCCGCGCCACCCTCCTCGTGGGCCCCGGGAACTCCTCCCTTGGCCTCGAGCTTCCTTTCGACACCCTGCCCACCGCCGACATGGCCGGCGTTTACATCGAGCGCCGCGAGGGAACGACCCTGCCCACCAGCGTCGCGGACACGGCGTCCTTCCCGGTGCAGGCCAGTTCGATCCAGTCCGGTTTCGCGCTTCCCGACCTCGCGACGGTGCCCGCAGCCGGCCCGTCAGGTTACCACGGATGGACCCTGCGCTCCCGGCTCCGCGCCGATGTCGCCGGCACCTACACCTTCCGAGTGAGTGGTGGCGATGGCGCACAGCTTTTCATCGACGGCAACCGGATCTGGAACCCCAACGGAAAACAGGACGACTCCAGCGACTTCGAGCAGTCCCTTCACCTCGGTGCCGGAGACCACATCGTCGAGTTCGATGCCTACGAGGTGGGCGGGCGGCGTCCCGCCCTCACCTACGCCCCGTCGGGCACGACCCAGCAGTCGCTCCCACCCTCGAAGCTGTATGCGCTCGCCCGCGAACAGCTCGCCTATGGCACCTTCACCATGGCCTCCGCCGAGGGGGGTAATGTCTCCTTCGCCACCGCCGGATTTGGCTCGGTGTTTCCCGAGACCGCGACCGGCGCCCAGGTCGCGGCGGCCGTGCTTCCCGGCTTCCGTTTCAATCCTCTCGACACCACCACCGGCACCACCCACAACATCGATCCCGGTGAAAAGGGCGTGATGGCCGACTACCGCCGCGTCTTCTGGATGTGGGACAAGAAGTTCCGCTTCACCGTCGATGTCATGGCGGTCGGTCTCCCCGAGGCCGCCCTCACCGCCTTCCAAAACCATCCGTTTTTCAAAAAGGTCGATGGCGTGCTCGACGGCAGCGCCAAGCAGACCCAGACCGCCGCGGGGATCCGCCGGGTGCTCGACTTGTGGCTCGCCGAGGGCGAGCGGCTCGAAGTCGGCACGCTCTACCGCACCACGGACCGGCGCTACACGCTCAAGAAGGTCTCGAACGCCATGAACAACTTTAGCCCGATCACCCGGGAATCCCTCTCCAACACGACCTATGGCGGCAGGGTGGCGAAGTCCTACCTCATCCCGGCGGTCTCGGCCCCCGGCAGCATGACCGTGGAGGTCGACGGGACCACCTACCGGACCGAGCTGGCCATCGGCGAGGGGCTGGATTTCTCCAGCAGCGCCGCCATCGACACCCAGCTCACGCCCGACCTGCCGGATGACGCCGTGCTCGTTTCCGTCACCGCCAACAGCCAGCCCGCCGTGACCGCGCCCGAGGTCATCAACGATCAAACGGGCTGGACCGGCGGCGAGGGCGATCCCTGGCAGTGGGACATCGTCGGCAAGAAATGGTATCCGCTCAAGCCCGGCACCTACACCCTCGACTGGAAAGACAAGAACACCGGCGAGATCTACCACATGGAGGTGACGGCGGGATTCCCTGCGGACGTTCGGACGATTGCCTACCTCGAAGACGATCAGGGGCACTACCTGGGCACCGAGCCGGACTACGAAACGAATTTCACCTTCGCAGATATTGCCGGATCCTTCCCTGCCTCCCCTGTCGCCCACTATCGCTATCTGGCCGACGCGACCCCCCCGCCGGTGGATCTCGATCCCTCCGCCACCGACCGCTGGGCCTTCCTCCGGAAGGCCTTCTCCACTCAAGACACGGCCAAGGTGGACAAGACCAACGCCTCGGGTCCCCGGTTCACCGAGACCAAGCCGGACGCCCGGACGGTGCTCGTATTCAGCTACCGCCCGACGACCGGAGTGGCCAGCGGCGACCTGAACCGCGAGCAGATCGCCGTGCGCGTGGTAAATGCGCTCAACTCCGTTCGCCATACTTATGGAGAAGCCGGCAGCACCGTGGCCTCGCGCATCACCAGCGCGTCCGACACCGCCGGCTACGGCTCGGGCTACATCGTCAACGAGGTCTCCAACTACAACGCCACCCTCTACGACCGCAGCGCCGCCGTCGGCGAGTGGGGCCCGGTCTATCCGGTGAATTGGGATGGTCTCTTCACCGCTGATGAGAAGCGCCTCAGAATCAATTACTACGAAAACCCGGGCCAAGATCCCGCCAGCACGGTCAATCCGCCGGTGGGCTGGCCCTACGTGCAGTTCAGCTACGATGACGTGAAGTTTCCCATGGCAGGCACCGGCCCGGCGATCTACATCGCCAGCCAGCTCGGCAGCGAGGGGGTCGGCCAGCCTTCGCCCAATCCCCAGCCCCAGCGGGTCTTCGATCCGGTTCGCTACACCAACCTCACCGTCTACAACCAGCCGGACCCTAAGCTTCCGGGCTACAATCCCAACGAGGAGCACGCCCTCGTCGCCCCTTCCAATCTCGCCGCGATGACCGGCGATGATTCGAAGAACATCGGTCAGAGCGCGTTTTTCGCGCTCCAGAACAAAATCAACCGGACGAGAACGGGCACTCCAAACGGATACACTTCGGATCCCTTCGTCCTCGGCCAATACACTGACACTACCACCGGCCAGACCGCCATGATTGCCTACGAGGTCAAAACGGTCGGTATGGGCTACTTTTTCGAGACGGAGATCTTCGCCGGCGATCTGGTCACGCCCATTTACCCGCTTAACATCGTCATGGGCGGGCGCAACCTGACCCAGAACCAGAACAAGGGGGTGGACGTGCTAACCAAGATCAACTCAGGAGCAAAAGATTTCGTCCAGAATACGCTCTGGCACGACAAGAACGGAATACCGTGGGCGGTCGCGGGCGATTTCGAAGATAACGACAACGTTCGCTATGCCGGCCGCTTCAACCATGGCTTTTGGTATCCGCTCGCCCAGGGCTTCTGGCTGGGCGAGGACGACATTGCGAATGGCACTCCGGTCTGCTGGCTACCGGATATACCGGAGAATGACCCCCTGTCGAAATTCACCGACAAAGATTCCGTCCCTCAGGATATCTCCTACTCCTCCTACTGGAAGGAAAGCTATCCCGTGCTCAAACGCGGTGAGACGCTGGCCTACGCGGGGGGCGAATACAAGGCCGACCACCCCGCCGGCCCCGGATTGCCCGCCGTCATCAACTGGGCCTCGGGCGAGGTCGTCTTTGACTCCGCCACGCCGGAAGACGTGATCAATGACGACAACCTTGAGGACTTCAACGCCCGCTTCATACGCCTGCTGGACGCCTACTCGGTGGACTACACCAAGGAGGAAATGCCGGAGGATCTGACCCCCGCCAAGACAGACAAGGTCTCGGTGAGCGGCGGCCGTTGGTATTTCAAGGAATTGACCGGCTCCCTCAGCCAGCTTTTCTACTACGACACCCTCGCGTCCAAGCTGGTGTTCCGCGGCTCGGTCAACGGCAAGGAAAGCGGCGACCCCGCCTTGGGCTCTCCTCCGCTGACGCCCCCCCAGATCCTGCCCAATGTCCTCACGGCAAATGATGCGGAGATACTGAAAGATCTGGCCAAAGGCGACAAGAACTTGTCCAAATGGACCAAGGCCATCGACGACATCTTCAAGCTGTCCAACCCCGAGGGCTACGCCAAAACTTCGACCACCCTATTGAAGACCGCCCCCCGCGGACTGAGGTTAACGACCACGAAAGACGATCAAGTTACTTATCTCGGAGACGACGGGATCAAGACAGTGACCACAAAATATCGTTCCTCCCAGAGCCTTGGCACGGGTGCCATGCTGGTTCCCAACCCCGAGTCGCTCACCGACCCTATCGGCGAGGAAAGCTTCGTCACCCTGGTCGAGAACAACGATAACAATGTCAGCGGTGCGGTGACGCTCCACGTCGTCCGCCTAGGTGACGAGCGCTACCGAGGAGCCATTTCGGTCGTCACCCCGCAGGACGCCTTCGACGAAAAGGTGGGACTGGTGCACTCCGGAGACTTTGGCGGCACCACGGATGAAATCTATTACCAGTGGTGGGTGCAGGACGTGGCCCCGCTCGACGGCCTGCAGACTCCCGACCAGTCCACCACCGGCTGGTCGATCTACCAGCAGGGCAAGGGCCTCAATTCCATCCGCTTCACCG
>JBIPMR010000834.1:0-2669 GCA_044369025.1 Luteolibacter sp. | reverse complement strand
AAATTGGACCCCGTAGGCGCTGCCCGGTTCGTGTTCGATGGCGATTGGGTAGTTCATGGCTTGTCGATTCCGGCAGATTTCAGAATGGCGCGGGCTGTCCCGATGGGATCCATTGGATAGACGTTGGGTCCGAAGTGAATAGGCTCGTCATCGGCGGGGAGATGAGGGAGTTTCGCCGCCGATGAAACTGCTCATTCTCACCATTCTGATCGGGCTCACCGCCGGATTGTTAGGCGCGCTCTGCGGCGTGGGCGGCGGGATCGTGATGGTGCCGGCCTTCGTTCTCGCACTGGGGCTGGAGCACAAACAGGCGGTTGCCACCTCGATGGCGATCATCATCATCACCGCCGTCGCCGCGACCGCAAACAACGCCCGGATCTCCAATTTGATCGACTGGAAAATCGTCGTCGGCGTGGGCCTCGCGTCCGCGGTGGCCGCCTGGTTCGGCAGCGATCTGATGCGCTCGCTGGGCAACCAGACGCTCAACCGGATTTTCGGCTTCCTGCTCGTCGCCTTCGGCGCGCGGATGCTGTGGAAAGGCTGAGCGCCGGTCTCAGGAAAGGGCGCGTTTGCCGCGCGGGGTGTCGCGCTGGGCGGCGGCCCGGCTCTTCGGCAAAAACGGCGTGATGAGCGAGGCCTCGAAATCAAAGACCTCGGAGAAGTCCTCTTTTTTGTCGGTGTCCTGCTTGCCGAACACCTGCTCTTCGATGAGGTGGAAAACCATGTCGCCGACGTCCTGGCATTTCCTAACACTCCATTCGTACATCAGCGTGGAAGCCATCGGGCCGAAATGTTCCAGCGCGCAATCGCGGAAACCGGCGAGCAACTCGGGGCCGCTGACGTGGCGGGCCTGGCCATTGTTCGACTCGGCGATGCGCTTGAGCGTGTAGTCGAGCGCGTCTTTGAGGAAAAAGTAGGCATGCGCGTCAAAGCGCTTGTCGCGTTTCAGGATGGAAACGACGGATTGTTCAAATTGCATGGCCTGCATGGCGGAAACTATGTCGGGGCCGCGGCGGAGTGTCAAAGAGCTTTCAAGAATGCCCTCAATTGTTGCCGAGGCGCTCGACGAACTCGTCGAGCAACGACTTGAGCCGCGGTTCGCGGGCGATGGCGGTGGGTTTGTCGAAGCCGATCCAGATCGCGGTCGCGCCGCTGGGGCCGAGGCGCAGCGTCCACGCATCGCGCTCGGAACCGGTCGCGCCGGTGAAGCTGCGGGTGCCGCCGGATTTCCGCAACACGCTGGTGGCGTCGGTGGCGGCGTTTGCGCTGAGGGCGGCGGTGAGCCGCGGTTTCGCCTGATAGATCACTTCGCCGGCGGCATCGTGGATCTCGCGAATCAGATAGGGCTGCGGGCGTTTTCCCTGGTTGCCAAGCGTCGCGAGACCGATCGACATTTCCATCGGCGTGGCGGCGACGGACCCGCGGAAAAGGTCCTCGGTATCGAGAAACGGGCCGGCGATGCCGCAGCGTTTGGCGATGCGCTGGACCTCGGCGGGGCCGATCTGGCGGCCGGTTTGCACAGGCTTGCCAGGCAGCACGAGTTTCCCGCGCTCGGCGGCGGCGGCGGCGACGAACGGCTCGAACGCGGACCCGAGGTCACGCCGGGCAAGCGTGCAGTCCAAACGCGAGTGCCCGAAATTCCGCCCGCCGATCAGCGCGAGAATCCCGCCGCTGCGGGTCTCGGTGGTGATGGCAGCGTAGAGCACATAGGCGGGTTTGCTGCCCGGAATGTGGTCCTGCGGCGTGGGGTGCACCCAGGTTTTTTCCTTTTCCAGGTCCTCGACGGCGTGGGTGAGTTCGGTTTCCAGTCGTTGCTGCCAGGCGGCGTCGAGCGTGGTGTGGACGTGGAGGCTGCCGAGCTGGATGGCGCTCTCATCGAGGATGCGGTCGAGCTCGCGGCGGACGGCCTGGAGGGCGTAGGAGGTTTGGGTTTCGCGGGAGTCTTCGTCCGCGAGTTTGAGCGGTTCTGCGGCGAGAGTGTCGCGGCGGGCGGCGTTGATGAAGCCCATGGTGAGCATGCGGTTGAGCGTCTGGCGGCGTTGCTCGACGGCTTTCTCGGGGTTGCGCAGGGGGGAGAAGGCGTGCGGACCGCGGATGATGCCGACGATGAGGGCGCACTCGCCGTCGGTTAGATCGCGCGTGGATTTGCCAAAATAGGTGCGGGCGGCCTGCTCGATGCCGTCCGCGCCGGCGCCGAAGTAGATACGGTTCAGATAGTGGGTGAGGATTTCATCTTTCGAGTAGCGGGCTTCGACCCGCAGGGTGAGGGCGATTTCGAGAAACTTGCGGTGCAAAGATTTTTGTTTGATTTCAAAGGTGTTACGGGCGAGCTGCATGCTGAGGGTGGAAGCGCCTTGGGTGAAATTCCAGTCCTTGAGATTCCGAATGGTGGCGCGGGCGAGGCCGCGGACATCCACCCCGCCATGCTCGAAAAAGCGGGCGTCCTCGCGGGCGCGCAGCGCTTGGATGAGGAAATCCGGAATGTCCGCGCGGGTGACGAGCCTGCGCCCGGATGCTCCCGGCGCGGCGATTTCGACGCCCTTGCGATCGAAAAACACGGTGCCAGTCGGGAGTTTGGCGACTTCGTCGAGGTCGAAGCGCATCGCCAGCATGAAGTAGAAAAACGCGAAGGCCGAAACCACGATCCCCCCCGCCGCCGCGAGCACGAA
>JBIPMR010000833.1:0-2672 GCA_044369025.1 Luteolibacter sp. | reverse complement strand
CTTCAAGGCGGTGGAGAAGCCCGTCACCGTGGTTCCCGATGGCACGACGCAAGTCACCCAGATCGCCGCGGGTGGCTATCACGCGCTCGCCTTGCGTGCCGATTCGGTCCCGGCCCAGTTGGCCCGCCTCGACTCCGTCGGGCGGCTCGGCATCGGCCGCACCCCGGCACTCAATGCGTTGGAGGTCGAGGGCGACGCGAGCAAGAGCACGGCCGGCAGTTGGCTCGCGAACTCCGACGGGCGGATCAAGACCGAGATCGAGTCGATCACCGGAGCCTTGGACAAACTCAGCCAAGTGCGGCTGGTGGATTTCCGCTACACCGCCGACTACCTCGCGGCCCACCCCGGGATCGGGGACCGCCGCTACCCGAACGTGATCGCCCAGGAGTTCCAACAGGTTTTCCCGGATGATGTGAAAGGCAGCGGCGAGACCCTGCCGGACGGTTCGGAGATCCTGCAGGTGGACACCTATCCGCTGACGATCTATTCCGCCGCCGCGGTGCAGGAACTCCATCGGGAAAACCTTCATCTCAAACAGAAACTCGCCGAGCAGGAGCGCAAGCTCGCCGGCCAGGATCAACGACTCCGCAAGCTGGAACGGGCCCTCACCGGAAAATAAATGAGGATCGCCCGCCGGATGCTGATCACCTGCCTGTTGCCGCTCGCCGCGCGCGCCGGCATCAGTGCGGACTACTCCATCGCCACCGCGTTTCCGGAGGAAGGAGGCGGGGAGGTCGCCAGTGTTGACTACCGCATCAACACCGCCGCCGGCCCCGGCGAGGCGCTCGCTTCGGCCGATTTTTCCATCCGCGGCGGCTATGCGGGCCAGCTGGCCGACGTCATTTCGATCCGCATCGACGGGCCGCCGCCGCCGGTGACGCTCCCGGAAGCGCAGGCCACCCGGCTCGGGGTGACCGCCACTCTGGACGATGCCACCAGGTCCCCTCTCGCCGCGGACGCGGTGGCCTGGTCCATGCAAAGCGGTCCCGCCACGGTCGGACCCTCGGGCGTGGTGACGGCGGCTCATGTCTACCAGGATTCTCCCGCCGTGGTCGCCGCCGCCCATGCCGGACTGTCCGCTAGTCTCGGATTCACGATTCTCAATATCTCCGACGATGACTACGGAAGTTATGCCTCCGACGGGCTTCCGGATTTCTGGCAGGTCCGCAACTTTGGAGAAAATGGCAGCCAGGCATCGCCCGCGGCCGACGCGGATGGCGACGGCCAGGTCAACCTGCTGGAATTCGCTTTCGGCACCGACCCCGCCGCATCATCCGGTGGTGTGATTGGATTTGACGCCACCGCCGTCACCACGCCGGGGAGCCCTAAACTGATGGTGGAAGGTGGCAACTATTACGCGGTGTTTGGCCGGCGGGCGGATTATCTGGCTGAAGGCATCCGCTACACCGTGCGCTTCAGCGCCGATCTCGGCAGCGGTGGCTGGACAAGTAGCACCGCGGAGCCGGAGCCCCTCACGGCGACCGGCGAGATCCGGGCGGTGCGTGTCGCCTATCCGCCCGAGCTGGTGCCTGCAGCCGGAGCTCCGCAAGCCGCCGGATTCTTCCAGGTGCGGGTGGAGCAAACCCCGCCCTGAGGCGGCCGGTGAGCCCGTGGGAAAGCCTCCGGGGCGCGCGGAGGTTTAGGCGCTGCTCCGCGAAGGGGCGCTGCGCCGGAGAGGTGGGTGAGTTTCGCTGTTTCGCGCGGATTCGTCAGCCATGCGGCCGGATTCGTCAAATTTTCCTTGGCTCGTAATGCCAACCGTGTAAACGAACACCAGTGAATTTTAGTAGATTGTTCCTCTCAAACACCCAACGCGAGACCCCGCAGTCGGTCGGCCCGGCGCGGTTGGGCGCGCAGCCCGAGCGGCGGCGCGCCGTCATCGGGCATGCGCGTCAAGTGATGGAGCAACGGCCCGCCTGCGGAGCACAAGGAGGGGCGATACTGCGATTCGCCAAGGCCATGGAGAGTCAATGGCAAGCGCTTCGCCATCACTCATTGGCTTTTTCGTGGGCAGCGGCGGAGCGGAGTCCGCAGCTCCATGAATTTACCGTTCACTTGACGCGCATGGCCATCGGGGGTGACCCTTCGTCATTTTCCGGGGGGCACCCCGCTTGTGGAACGCCGCCGGCTATGATCACCCACTTCAAAGGCTCCGCCCTCGCCATTTCACCTCCTGCCCTGATCTCCATTCCCCGTTTCCCGGAACCGTCTTGTTTCCAAAGCCCACCGCTGCGCCCATGAAATCCATTTTCAAACCCCTGCTCCTGCTGCTGCTGCTCGCTTCATCGTCACAGGCCTTCCCGCCCGCACCTTATTACACGCTCTACGGCATGGTCCGCGACCAAGTCGGCCAGACCGTCACCGCCGAGGGCGCGGAGGTGATCCTGCTCAAGGGCGGGGTGGAAATCGGCCGCACGCCGATCACCTCCAACCGGCTCGACCAAAGCTACGAGCTCAACCTGCGGATCGACCAGAACCGCAGCGGCACCACCTTCTACACCGACAAGGCGGTCGCCGCCGGCGGGCTGTTCAGCCTGGTGGTCTCGATGAACGGCGGGTTTTTCTATCCGATCGAAGTCTCGGGCAATCTCACGGCAGGGAAGGGGGGCGAGCGGGTGAAGCTCGACCTCACCCTCGGCGAGGACCTCGACAAGGACGGCCTGCCGGACACC
>JBIPMR010000114.1:0-8234 GCA_044369025.1 Luteolibacter sp. | reverse complement strand
ACCGCTTCGTCGCCCGCCGGAAAGCGGCGGCGATGTTGGAGGAAGCGGGCCTGCTGATCAAGATCGAGGAATACGACAACAACGTCGGCTATTCCGAGCGCGGCAACGTGCCGATCGAGCCGCGGATCTCCATGCAGTGGTTCCTGAAATATCCCTGCGTGAAAGAAGCCGCCGGCGCGGTGGCCAACGGCGACATCAAGTTCCGCCCCGAGCGCTGGGCCAAAACCTACGCGCATTGGATGGAAAACCTCCAGGACTGGTGCATCAGCCGCCAGCTCTGGTGGGGCCATCAAATCCCGGTGTGGTATCGCACGGACAAGCTCGACGCGCTCAAGAACGCCGAGTCGCTCGACACGTCCCATATGTCCCATGGGGACCTATACGTCGGCACCGAGCCACCGGCCGACGCCGAGAACTGGACGCGCGACGAAGACGTGATGGACACCTGGTTTTCCTCATGGCTGTGGCCGTTCGCGACAATGACGAACGTCGGCGAGGAAACTCCGACCCTGAAGAAATTCTATCCGACCGACGACCTCGTCACCGGTCCCGACATCATCTTCTTCTGGGTCGCCCGGATGATCATGGCCGGCTACGAGTTCACCGGCGAGCTGCCGTTCAAGAACGTCTATTTCACCTCCATCATCCGCGACCTCAAGGGCCGCAAGATGTCGAAGTCGTTAGGCAACTCGCCGGACCCGGTCGAGCTGATGGAGAAATACGGCGCCGACGGCCTGCGCTTCGGCCTGATGCGGATCGCGCCGGTCGGCAGCGACTTGCGCTTCGACGAAGTCTCGGTGGAGGAGGGGAGGAACTTCGCCAACAAACTCTACAACGCCTGCCGCCTGCGCCAGATGAGCGGCACCGATTTCCAACCGCTCACCGCCTTGGCAAACCTGCGTCCCTATCACCTCCAGGTGATGGCGAAGCTCGATCAACTCTCCGCCGACCTGGTGGAAAGCTACAGCGAATACCGCTTCGGCGAGATCGGCCACCGCCTCTACGAATTCCTCTGGAACGACTGCTGCGACAAGTTCCTCGAAGCCGTCAAACTCGACCTCCGCGAATCCGCCACCCCGCAAGCGCGCGCCGCCACGCTCGGCGTGTTCGATGCGATCATGAGCCGTTATTTGCAGTTGCTCAGCCCCTACATGCCGCACCTCACCGAAGAGCTGTCCGCGCGCATGGGTTACGTTTCCCCCGGTGAATTCCTGATGCAGAAACTCCTGCCCGAGCAACCGCTTCTGGCAGGCGTGGACGCCGGAAAAATCGCCACCGCCCAACAAATCGCCACCGACATCTACGAATCCGCCGGCCGCATCCGCAACCTCAAGGCCGAATACAAAGTCGGCTCGCGCAAGGACATCCGCCTCGTCATCAAGGCCGCCCCGGCATGGCTGGCGGAGGAATCCAAAGTCCTCGCCCTGCTCGTCGGCGCCGCGGAAATCACCATCGATTCCAGCTACGACGCGCCGAAAGGCACGCCCGCCGCGGTTTCCGCCATCGGCGAGGTTTACATGCCGCTCGAAGGCCTGATCGACGTCGAAGCCGAGCGCAGCCGCCTCTCCAAGGAAATCGGCAACATCCAGATCGAAGTGAAAAAGTGCGAGGGCAAACTGGGCAACGCCAGCTTTGTCGATCGCGCGCCGCCGGAGGTCGTGGAACAGGAAAATGCGAGGCTCGAGGAGTGGAAAGCGAAGCTCGTCCAGCTCGGCGAGATGCTCGCCGCCTTGGCATGACCGCTTGCCAAGACCCCGCGATCGACTAGTGTCGCAAGGCCGAATCCAAACCCATGACCCATCTCAGCACCATCCCCGGCATCGGCAAGGCGTCGCTCGAACTCCTCGAAGCGGCCGGTTTCCTCGATGCCGAATCCCTCGCCAAGGCGGGTGCCAGCGAACTCGCGGTGGAACTCGAGCGGGCCAACAAAATCCTGCAAATCGCCAAACGCGCCCCCGGCCGGGCCAACGTCGAAAAGTGGATTTCCTCCGCCCGTGATCTCATCGGCGGGGCGGAAACCGGCGGTGAAACGGTGATGCCGGTGAACTACGAGCAGTCGCCACAAGTCGTCTCGCTGCTCGCTGCCGCGCCGTTTGCGATTCCGCTTCCCGCCCGCCAGTTGATGGAAAAACAACTGGCGGTCTCGGACATTCCCGCCGCCATTTTCCTCAACCGTTACTCCGGCGACCTCGAAGTGAAAGCGGACGAGCGCATCCCCCAGGCGCCGCAAGGGCGGCCGGCGGTCTCCTCCAGCTTCATACACATGGCCGACAATGGCCAGGAGCGCCTGCAAATCGACAGCTCGCGCCTCAAGTCCACCGAGACGATGACCGCCGGCAGCGTCCGGACTCACAAGACCAGGCACACGCCCGACGAAGACCGCGTCTCGCTCATCCGCGGCCCGCGGGAGCAAACCAACCGCGGGCGTAACCCGAAATCGCGGTTCTACATCCGCGGCGTGCTCCACAGCCATCCGCTTTCGATGGCATTCGGCGCGGTCGTCACCCTGGTGCTGGCGCTCATGCTGCCCGCCGGCATCATTTCCGCCGCGCTGCTGTTGCTCTCCGAGCAGGTGCCGGATCATTTTTCCTGGGTCCCCGAATGGCTGCTGGCATTCCCGCTCGCCCTGCCGCTGTTCGGCCTCCTCTATCTGATTTTCGGGCTGGGCGGCAGCTGCCGGATCTGTGGCCAGAAACAGTTTTTCCCCAGGGCTTGTTTGAAAAACACCAAGGCCCACTACGTCCGCGGGCTCGGCCACATCGTGCCGGTTTGCGTCCATATCCTGTTGTTCCGATGGTTCCGCTGCACCTACTGCGGCACTCCGGTCCGCTTAAAAAAGTAACCCTGCCGATGCTTCACCGCCTGTCAGTTTTCCTGGTGCTCGCCGTGGCGCTCAGCTCCTGCGCCCAACTCGGCCTGCCCGGACTCGGCACCCCGGAAAAAGAGCCGCCCAGCCCCTTCGGCGCCTCCGGAATCCCACCCCAGCTCCGCGCCAAAACCTCCGAACCCGGAATCCCCGTCGCCGTCGGTGGAAATGCCGCCACCGGTAAATTCCCCCTCAACATCACCCCGGACGAGGACATCGTTTTCACCGACCCCGACAACCCGAACGCCGAAATCCCCGAGCTCTCCACCCTGCTGGAAACCGCCAAACGCGGCCCGTGGGAAGCCAGCGAAACCATTGCCAAACAACGCGCCAGCCGCGAGGGCAAGCCGCTGCTGATCTGGTTCACCGACTCCGCCAGCAGCCCGATGTGCAAGGCGCTCAGCCAGGAATTGTTCGCCACCCAGGAATTCGGCACCTGGGCCGATGAAAAGCTGGTCCGCCTCCGCGTCGATTCCAACTGCCAGGCGGACGACCCGAAGCTCAGCCTCGATGAAAAGGAAACCCGTCTGATCGAGCTCAAGCACTACGTCGCCGCGCTGAAAAAGCGCTACAAAATCCTCGGCCACCCCTCGCTCGTCCTGCTCAATCCCAGCGGCGAGGTCGTCGGCCGCTACCGCGGCTACAAACGCGGCGACGCCGAATACTTCTGGGGCTTGATCCGCCACGGCGAAGCCGTCTCCGCCGAGGCCTACAAAGGCTGGCGCAAAAAGCTCGAAGCCAAAGGCTACCGCGAGTGGCAGGACCGCCGCGGCCGCAAGATTTTCGCCCGCCTCATCTCCTATTCCAAGGGCACCCTCATCCTCATCGAGCCCGACGGCAGCCGCGCCCAGACCAAGGAAACCAGCCTCTGCGACGCCGACCGCGCCTGGATCACCGAGCAGAAAAAACTCCGCAACATGGAGTGAACCATCCTCAGTCGATCCCATCACCGCCGGCATGCGGCAGCGCATCCAAGGACGCGCGGTAGGCTTTTTCATCAAACGCCCGCCGTTTTCTCAGCACCTCGTCCATTTCCTCGCCCAAGCACAGCGCGATCTGGGATTTGGCCTCCGATTCCTCCACCCCCAGCTTCACCAAACGCCGCAAGGTCGCGCCGACGTAGGGCGTCTGGGGCGAAGTGAGCTGCTGCTCAACGGCAGCCAGCAGATCGGCAAATAATTCGTCAGTCATCGCCTCCAGTGAAATGGCCACCCCCACGATTTGCCAGCCCCGACCGCGCCGTCCGTGCGATTTTCCCAAGCCCATGATAAGCCCGTGAAAAGCGATTCTCTCAACTCATGGGCTCCCATGGGCAAGGCGGCCGAAGTCCGCCTCTCCTTGGGGGCGCCTGCGCCGGTGATACAAGGAAGGGCGGACTCCGATCCGCCCAGCCCATGAGAGGCCAATGAACCACGGCTTGCCTCCTCACATTGGCCTTTTCATGGGCGAGGCGCACAGATTCTGCCCGTCCCTGGGCTTGAAATCCCTAAAGACATTGCGCTTACCGGTTTTCGCCGTTGGGTGGATGGTGACCCCGGCGACGCCGGATTTTCCGGGGCATGGCGGTTGGAAACCGCCGCCACGATCACGCCACCGCCACTTCGATCTGTTTGTCCACGTCCTCGCGGAGGTTGGCGATGATGAAGTCCTGGCGGTCGGGGGTGTTCTTGCCCATGTAGAAGGCTAACAACTCCTTGACCCCCTTGCCTTCCTCATACTCGACGGGGTCGAGGCGCATGTCGGGACCGATCATGAAGCTGAACTCGTCGGGCGAGATTTCCCCGAGGCCCTTGAAGCGGGTGATCTCGGCGGCTTTGCCGAGTTTGGCCATCGCCTTCTTGCGTTCGTCGTCGTCGTAACAGTAGATGGTTTCCTTCTTGTTGCGGACGCGGAACAGCGGGGTTTGCAGGATAAACAAATGCCCGTCGCGGATCATTTCCGGGAAGAACTGGAGGAAGAATGTCAGAAGGAGCAGGCGGATGTGCATGCCATCGACGTCGGCATCGGTGGCGATCACGACTTTGTTATATCTCAAATATTCGATGCCGTCCTCGATGTTGAGTGCGGCCTGGAGCAGGGCGAACTCCTCGTTTTCATAAACGATCTTGCGCGGCAGGCTGTAGGTGTTGAGCGGTTTGCCGCGGAGCGAGAACACCGCCTGCGTTTCCACATCGCGGCTCTTGGTGATGGAACCGGAGGCCGAGTCGCCCTCGGTGATGAAGAGCGTGGACTCCTCGCGGCGCTTGTGCTTGCTGTCGTAGCGGACGCGGCAGTCGCGGAGTTTTTTGTTGTGGACCTTGGCTTGCTTCGAGCGCTCTCTGGCAAGCTTTTGAATGCCTTTGAGGTCCTTGCGCTCGCGCTCGGCGGAGAGGATGCGCTTCTGGATCGCCTCGGCGGTTTGCGGGTGTTTGTGCAGATAGTTGTCGAGATTGGTCTTGAGGAAATTCCCGATGAAGGTGCGCAGCGATTCGCCATCCGGCGCGATGCCGGCGGAGCCGAGTTTGGTTTTTGTCTGTGATTCGAACACCGGCTCCATGATTCTAACGCAAACGGCGGCCTCGATGCCGGCGCGGATGTCGGACGGCTCGTATTGTTTTTTGTAGAAGCCGCGGATGACGGTGACCAGCGCCTCGCGGAACGCGGCGAGGTGGGTGCCGCCTTGCGAGGTGTTCTGGCCGTTGACAAAGGTATAGTATTCCTCGCCGCTTTCGGGGGTGTGGGTGAAGGCGATTTCGATATCCTTGCCGACGAGATGGATTGGCGGATAGAGCGCCTCGTTTTCCATTTCCTCGCGCAACAGGTCGAGCAGCCCGTCCTTGGAGCGGAACTTCTTGCCGTTGAAGTTGATGGTGAGCGCCGGATTCAGATAGGAATAGTAGCGGCACATCTTCTCGACGAACGGCTCCTTGAATTTCGCCTTGGCGGGGAAAATGGTGCGGTCGAGTTCGAAGGCGAGGCGGGTGCCGTTCGGGCCGTCGTCGCGCTTCGGGTTCTTCATGTCCAGGGTGAGCTGGCCCTTGGAAAATTCGAGCGCCTTGGTCTCGCCCTCGCGCCAGGCCTGGATTTCGAAAAAGTTGGAAAGCGCGTTGACCGCCTTGATGCCGACGCCGTTGAGGCCGACGGATTTCTTGAAGGCCTCGCTGTCGTATTTCGCGCCGGTGTTGATCATCGCCGCGCAATCGAAGAGTTTCCCGAGCGGAATCCCCCGTCCGAAGTCGCGCACTTCGACGCGGCCTTCCTCGTCGATTTGCACCTTCACCTCCTTGCCGTAGCCCATGATGTGTTCGTCGATCGAGTTGTCCACCGCTTCCTTGAGCAGGATGTAGAGGCCGTCGTCGGGCGAGGAACCGTCGCCGAGTTTTCCGATGTACATGCCGGGGCGCATGCGGATGTGTTCGCGCCAGTCCAGTGATTTGATGTCCTCTTCGGTGTAGTCGGCTGCCATGGGGAAATTCGTTGCGGAGTTCCTAAACGGTCGCCGGAGGGTGTGCAAGGACGACGACGGCTTGATCCGTGCTTCTCACTCTCCAGCCACACGCAATGCTCCTTTTGTGGCACCCGTCAAGGGGGCATCCGCAGGGCAGGAATACATCAATCCCGCTTGGCGGAGCGTGGGGCGGCGAAGATCGAGCCGTGGGCAAGCGTCTGCCCCTACGTCAATGGTGGCCTGTTCGGCAGGCCTCCCGGGAGCGCCGACGTCCCCGTCGGCATGGCGAATGAGAAAGCCAATGAAAAAGCCGTGAACGGCGCTCCCGGGAGCGCCGACGTCCCCGTCGGCATGGCGAATGAGAAAGCCAATGATGGTGCCGCTAACGGCAGGCCATTGGAACCTCATTCGCTCGCCGGCGAGGACGCCGGCGTTCTCGGGGCCAACGAAGACGTTGGCGCTCCTGGGTGTGATTCCCGCGGTGATCTGAAGAAGAGCAACGCATCCGCAACGAGGGTGCGAAGGCGATGCAGAGCGGCGATTGCGATACGGCCACCCCGGTCATCGAGTCCGCCAAGCGCCTGCTCACGTGAAGGAACAACCCAAGGGCAAATGATGTTTTTCCATGCAGCGCCTGATCGCCTCGTTCAACTTCAGACATTTTGATCCGGTTGGAGCATGACCTGGCGCATTCCAGCGGATGCGGGTCAAAATGATTCTCCGGTCCACCTTCGCAGACTCAAGGAAATGCGGTGCCCGGATTCGAACGTCTGAATCTTGGACCGAAGGTCCATCATCCCTCGTCCCAGCCCATCGGGCTGGGACGGAACCGGTGGATCCACGCCGAACGGGCGGTCTTCGGGATGTTGTCACGGAGATTCCACGGCTTTGATCCGGTAGAAAAAGGTGGGGGCGCCGGCCCGATTGACTGTTAGGGTGACTTGTTCGTAATCCCCCATGCGGACGACCGACACGATCTGATATTGGGCATAGCCCGGGCCTTGGATGAGATCGGTATTGATTGCGGATAGATCCTGGTTTCCCTGGTGGGTCCAAACGATTCCGGGTGCGAGGGATCTCCTGAATGTGACCCGGAAGTCTCCATTTGCGGTGGAGAGCTGGAGTCGTTCGGCCGGGGTAGTGGGTAGCTTGGGATTTGTCGCAAACAGATATTCCTCAAAATCCGGGAGTGCGTCTCTGTCAAAATCGCTGGTGAAACTGGCGGGAGCGATTCCCTGGTCGCTGGCCCAGACGGCGTAAGGCGAGCCGGCAGCGCGGGTGGTTTCATTACCGCTGGCGGAATTCGGACTAACGCCTGCCAGATTCACCGCGCGGACTCGAAAGTAATAGGGGGTGGCGGGATCCAAGCCGCTGACGCTGCGGTAGGATTGATTTCCCACCGGGAGATCCTGATAGCCGTTCACGAAGGCGGGGGCTGTCGTGGAGGTGATGGTGACGTCGTCGAGATACCACGTGTCGAAGCTGGATTCGAAGCGGAAGCGGACATTGGAAACATCGTCCAGCTTGGGGGAGCTGGTGAGGCTGATGTTCTTGATGCTCGCCGTTGTGGACACGGCGAAGGCACTCAGAGGCTGCCATGCGCCGTTGTTGATCGAGTAGGAGACGGTGGCGGTCTGTCCGTTGCTGGCGTTACTGGCATCCACGTTGAAGCTGAGGTTGCTTGGCAAATTTACCGCAGGGGTGATCAGCGTGTCTGTGGGTGCCCCGAGCGCCCTGCAGTTCGGAGCGCTGCGGTAGTGGCTCGATGATGTCCCGTTCTCTGTACCGCCATTGGTCCAAGTGGCTGGAAGAGATGAACCGGCATCAAAATTCTCTGAAAGAAGGGTGCCGGAGCCTCCTGAGAATGTCGGGCTTGCGGAGACATCCAGCCGATAGTCCGTGGCACCGGCAACCGGATTCCAAGTGATGATGAAGCCTTCG
>JBIPMR010000831.1:0-2685 GCA_044369025.1 Luteolibacter sp. | reverse complement strand
CTTCACGCATTGGGTCGTCGGCGTGGAGGATGCGCTTGCTCCCGATAAGCCGTTGCTGCGGGCCGCGCTCAGCGGATCCGCGATGGCCAGTTCCGGCAACTACCGCCGCTACCGCACGATCCAGGGAACCCAATACGGCCACCAGATCGATCCCCGCAGCGGGGAGACCGCTGCCACCGGGATCGATGCGGTCACCAGCATCGCCTCCTCCTGCCTGGTCGCCGGGCTGTTTTCGCAAGCCGCATTCATCCTGGGAACCCAGGCCGGCCTCGCGCTGCTAGAATCCCAGCCGGGTGTGGAGGGAGTCATTCAAACTTCCGGCAAACTCCACCGAACCTCGAAATTCCATCACCATGAAATCTGAATCCATCATCGCGCGAAATCCCCCCATGAAATCCGTCAGCCGGTTTTCAGTGCTCGCACTTCTCGCCCTGCTGCCGTCATGTGCCACGGTCAAACCCTGGGAACGGGGAAATCTCGCCAGACCGGTGATGAATCCCTCCCGTGACAAACTGGGCCTCGCCATGGCCGACCACCTCTACTTCAGCCGCGAAGCCTCAAGCGGGGGAGGGGGCGTCGGCGGAGGTGGCTGCGGCTGCAACTGATTCCCATCTCATCCAACCCACCAAGCATATGAACATCGCCCATCGACTCAATATCACCCTTCCGACATTCCGCGAAACCCTGCGGCTGGGCTCCAGCCTGCTGATGGTGGTGGGACAGCGGGTTCCGTTTATCAAACCCTGCGCCACTCTGTTTCTCGAAACCCAGAGCTCGCGGAATCTAATCCAACTCGCCGTGCCGCTGGGAGTCACCTACGTCGGCACCCACTCCCTGTCAGGGGCCAGCGTGGCGGTCACCCCGGCCGGGGGCTCCAAGAATCCGGCGGTCGCGCCGCTGGGACAAAGCTTCAGCTGGTTCTGCCAGAGCTCCGGCTCCCACACCTTCAATTCCTACACCGTCACCGGGCTGCCTCCGGGATTGACCTTCACCTACGGCAAACCGATCTCCAGCATTACCGGCAAAGCGACCACCTTGGGATCCTACGATGTCCAGCTCGTCGGCTGGGAAAACTCCAACAAGAGTGGCCGCAAGTCGCCGACCTACCAACTCAAGATCCAGGTGGCCGAGGCAAAACCGGAAATTGCCGTGGAGCAACCGACTCGCACCAACCTGGTGGACGGAGTCTCCGACAGAGCCTTCGGAACCACGGCCATCAAATCGTCGGGCATCAGCAAAACCTTCAAAATCACCAACACCGGATTGACGGGTCTAACCGGCCTGAAGGTTTCGATCAGCGGGGCGAATCGCCGCGATTTTTCCTTCACCGCACCGAAGGCGACCAAACTCGCATCCGGTGCGAGCACGACCTTCACGGTGAGATTCAAGCCCACCGCGGCGGGCCGCCGTTCCGCCGCCCTCGCCATCCTCAGCAACGACAAGGACGAAAGCCCGTTCGACATCACCTTGGGCGGGACCGGCGTCAAATAGTCCTTCTATCAGGAAACCGGCACCGCCACCCGCATCCGGGCGGCGACCGCATGGAAGCCCGCGGAAACCTTGTTAGCCGCCGGAGCCAGCAAGGCGACCGGCGCCCCGGCATCTCCGGCTTCACGGGTCGCGATATCGACCGGGATCTGGCCTAACAGGGGGATGTTGAGATACTCGGCTTCTTTCACCCCGCCGTCCTTGCCGAAGAGGTAATATCTTTTCCCCGCATCGCACTCGAACCACGACATGTTTTCGATCAGGCCCAGGATCGGCACGTTCACCTTGGCAAACATGGAAACCGCCTTGCGCGCGTCGATCAGCGCGACTTCCTGCGGCGTGGTGACGATGATCACGCCATCCACGGTGACGGTCTGCACGATGGTCAACTGGATGTCGCCGGTGCCGGGCGGGAGATCGAGAATCAGATAGTCAAGCTCGCCCCAGGCGACCTGGCGGAGAAACTGCTGGGTGTAGCGGGTGGCCATCGGCCCGCGCACGATCACCGGCGAGCGGTCATCCAACAGAAATCCCATCGACATCAGTTTCAGGCCGTGGGCTTCCATCGGAATGATCTCGTCATGTTCGTTGGCCCTCGGCTTTTCGTTCACCGCGAACATCTGGCCGACCGACGGGCCGTAAAGATCACAATCGCAAAGACCGACGCGGGCCCCGGTCGCGGCGAGCGCCACCGCGAGATTGGAGGCGACGGTGGATTTGCCGACGCCGCCTTTGCCGGACGCCACCGCGATGATGCGCTGCACGCCGGGAATCGAAGATTTGCCGACGCCGCTGCCCGCGCCACCTGCGGCGGGCGCTTCTTTCACGTCGATTTCCACCTTCACCGTGCCGATCTCAGGCAGCGGATCGAGCACCGCATGGCATCCCTGGAAAATCTGCTCGGGCACCTTCGGATCGCGCGTGGCGACTTCGATTTTCACGGTGACCAAACCGGGCTCGCAGCGCACGTCCTTGACGAGGCCGAAGGAAATGATGTCCCGGGAGAAACCGGGGTAGCGGACTTGGCGAAGGGCTTCGCGAATGAAATCAGGGCTCATGCTCATGGACACCCCGATTCTCTCCCGATCCAGCGGGGGCGCAACGCGTTTGTGAAAAACCGTCCATTTTCCCGGGAGCGCCGTCGTCCCCGTCGGCCCCGCAAATGAAAAAGCCAATGAAAAAGCCGGAAACGGCACG
>JBIPMR010000829.1:0-2686 GCA_044369025.1 Luteolibacter sp. | reverse complement strand
CATTCCCGGGCTGGGCACTGGACACCCCCAGCCCCATGCGGTCAGGTTGCGGGAACCGATGATCAGGAAGCCACAAGTCCCGCCCGCCGACGTCCAAAACTGGGGCCCTGAAACCCGATATCTGGCGGTTTCCGCGGATGACTCCCGCCATTGGCTGCTGCACTCGGCCGTTTGCCCGCTGTTGGAGCAATATCAGATCGCGCACGCCGGCCTGATGCAGGCGATGCCGCCGTTTGAAATCGTGCGCAACCACTTGAGCGGAACCTTCATGCTGGCTTGCTACGAGGGTGAAGGAACCGTCCTGGCCGACGAGGGTTGGAAAAAGATCCGTGCCGGCCAGGCCTGCATCCAGCCGCCTTTCGTGCGCAACGCCCTGAAATGCCTGCCCGGAAAACCCTGGAAATTCGCCTGGGTGCGTTACCGCGAATCGCCCGACACCGCGCCGATCGTTTCCTCGATTTCACCGGTGATCGGCGAGTTCGATCCGACGCCGCTGCGAGCGGCGATCGACGGCCTGCACGCCGAGGCCAGGGATGTCAAAAACCTCTCCGCGATGCACCAATGGAGCCAGTTGATCCACCATTACGTGCTGCGGTTCGCGCAACCCCACCGCAGCGACCGGCGCTTGTGGCGGCTCTGGCAGCGGATCGAGGCGGAGCTGGCGCGCCCGTGGACGCTGCCGGATCTGGCTGGCATCGCCTGCATGAGCGAGGAGCACTTGCGCCGGGTCTGCCGCAAGGAAATCGGCCGCACGCCGATGCAGCATGTCACGTTCCTGCGCATCCAACAGGCGCGCCATCTGCTCTCCATTTCCGACGACAAGGTGGAGGTCATCGCCCGCGCGGTGGGCTTCGAGAGCGCCTTCACGTTTTCCAACACTTTCAAAAAGTGGACCGGCTGGCGCCCCTCCGAACACCGTGGCGAAGGTCCGGGTTGAGGAAAAGTGCATTGCGAATATTCAAATGAGGATACGAATCGCCGCGCCCCGGCGTATGAGCGCTCTGTTACCTATTTCCATGAAAACCCTGCTCCTTCTTTTTTGGCCCGTCCTCACCGTCCAAGCCGCACCGACCGCCCTGTTCGACGGCAAAACCCTGCAAGGCTGGGAAGTGCGCAAGGGCGAGGAAAAGTGGTGGCGCGTGCAGGACGGGATGCTCACCGGCGGCTCGCTCGATGAAAAGGTGCCGCACAACACCTTCCTTGCCTCCACCGGCTCGTATGAAAATTTCGATCTGACTTTCAAAATCCGCTTGGTCCAAGGCGCGAACTTCCAGAATTCCGGCCTCCAGATCCGCAGCCAGCGCAAAGAAGGCAGCCATGAAATGACCGGCTATCAGGTGGACGCCGGCATCGGTTACTGGGGCGACATCTACGATGAATCCCGCAGAAACAAGGCGATCGCCAAACCGATCGATCCTGCGGCTCTCGCCAAAGCCGTCAAGGATTGGGATTGGAACGACTACCGCATCCTCTGCGAAGGCCCGCGCATCCGCACTTGGATCAATGGCGAGTTGGCCCACGATTTCACCGAGCCCGATGCCGCCATTCCGCGCGACGGGATCCTCGGACTCCAGGCTCACGGCGGCGGCCGGTTTCTGGTGCAGCTGAAGGAGGTGATGATCGAACCACTGCCGCCGACTCCCGGCGCTCCGCTTTGGAAAAAACCCGCCCGGGACGGCGCCCGCGCGCCGGAGCAGCAGCGCACCGGATTCACCCTGCCGGCCGGATTTTCCGCCGAGCTCGTCGCCTCCGAAGAACAAGGCGTCGGCAAGCCGATCACCGTCACCTGGGACCGCCACGGCCGGATGTGGACGATGACCGCCCTCGAGTATCCGGTGGATGCCAACGAAAACGAAGGCTCCGCCAAGGCGCTCTTCGCCCGCGGCGGCAAGGACCAGGTGCTCGTGTTCGACGAACCTAACGGACCCGGCCCGCAGACGCCCCGCGTTTTCACCGGCGGGCTGGCGATTCCGCTCGGGGTGCTGCCGCTGAAGGATGGCACGCTCGTCCAGCACGGCCCGGAAATCCGCCGGTATGTCGATCGCGACAACGACGGCAAGGCGGAGCAGCATGAAGTCGTGCTGGAAGGCTTCGGCATCCAGGACTCGCACCTGTTTCCCCATCAGTTCGAACGCACTCCCGGCGGCTGGGTCTACGTGGCGCAGGGTGCCTTTAATGCCTCAAACGTCCGCCGCCCGGGTGGTTTGCAATTCGCCGATGGCAGCGAGTCGGTCACTTTCAACCACTGCAAGCTCGCCCGCTTCAAGCCCGATGGCTCGGCGTTTGAAAACCTCACCGGCGGCCCTAACAACATCTGGGGCCTGGTGATATCCCGCAATGGCGAAACCTTCGTCCAGGAAGCCAATGACATGGGCTATCCGGTCGCCGAGTTTTCTCCCGGGACCCACTATCCGACCGGCTTCGGCCCCCGGATGCGCAGCGACGCGCCGGTCCTGCCGCGCTCGACCGCATCTCCCCAGATGGGCGGCACCGGCCTGAGCGGCCTGGCGCTCGCCGAGGATGAGGCCACGCCCTTCGCCCGCGGATTCGGCGAGGCGCAGGTGTTTTACGTGGTCAATCCGATCACTTCGAAAATCCAGATCGTCACCCTCACCCGCGATGCCAAAGGCCACCCGGTCTATCAAAAGGAGAAGGACTTCATGCTATCCGACGATCCGTGGTTCCG
>JBIPMR010000830.1:0-2686 GCA_044369025.1 Luteolibacter sp. | reverse complement strand
GTTTTGAAGAGTTCTTAATGACGGAGTTCAACTTGGAGGAGCTCGTAAAGCAGCTTGACTGCATGATCGTCGATGGTGCCCCGTGGCCGGCTTGCTGGTCGTGGAGCGGCCAAGGATTGGCCAGCCAACTCAATAACATTTACAGACGGTGCATTCTAACCCCGAATGACGCGCTTCGGATTCCTCCTGTCGCTGCGAATCCTTCGGCCATCCGTCGGTTGAGTCCGATCTTGGAGGGACTTCAGACGATTTCTCAAGGAAATCGCCCAGTTCAGGCTTGGCTGGCGCTTAGCACCTTCCGCCTTCGTCCAGCAAGCCCGACCTATGGCTTTCACGGCCTCTTGATTGGTGGCCCCGTCCAATGGTGCTTGCAAGACCCCAGACAAACCCAAATCCGAAGCGAATTCGCTTATGAAGGCAACACGGTCTTCCGGCTACCCGGGGAGGCGGCTTCCCTACCTTGGCAAGCTTGGGTTCAGCCACAGAACCTCGAGCAGCAAGCTGCCCGGCAAGTAGATCTGAGTCTTCAGCCCGCGGATCATCAATTGATTCGTGGCTATTTTCTTGCAGCACTCGGCTGGTCAGAATCGTTGGTCGGAGGTTTGAACGACGATCATTTGGCATATGTCTTCCACCGCTTCTCCCAGGAGTTCGCCGGGAACCCAGACCGAGGTCTGTGCTTTGAAACCGCCGTTCTATGTCGCCTTTTTGCGCGGATGGAAGCGCATTCAGAAGTCATAGCCACTGACTCCCCCATTCGGCGACTGGCTCAGCCTCGGATTCAAGACCTGCTGAAGAACCTTTGTTGGGCTATTGGGAAGAATCCCGTGGCTCGCGATGTTTTCGGCTCCGATCTCCTCACTGTGGAATGGGCGCTCACCTGGTTCCACGAACCCATCCCAAATCTATGAATCCTGTCGAAGTATCCGACAAAATCCAGAAGCGCGTCCGCAATTGGATCCGAAAGTCACTCCCCGTCGAGCGGTCTGTTCCGCAGATGGCGCCGATTCTGGACCAGTTCTTCGCTGACAACCCACTTGCGCAGGATCCGTTTTTGGAGCTTGTCCCGGATTACCAACCTGGCGTATCGCTGGCCGATTTGGCACATCAAGACGTCATCGCACAGCGCACGGCGGAGATTTTCGCGAACTACTTCCACGGCAGTGAAGGTGGAGACCCTGACAGGATCCACCTTCACGAACATCAAGCGCAGGCGGTCCGGGATGTCTGTGCAGGCGGCAAGAGTTTGGTCGTTTGCTCAGGAACCGGATCGGGAAAGACCGAGAGCTTCCTGATTCCCTTGGTCGACCACCTTGTGCGTGAGAATGAAGCTGGCAGCCTTGGACCCGGTGTTCGAGCGATGATCCTCTACCCGATGAACGCATTGGTGAATGACCAGATCCGCCGGCTCCGCGGTGTGCTCCGCTTTGCGCCGGAGATCCGATTCGGAAAATTCACCGGGGAGACAGAGAACGATGTCCGAATCCGGCAGGGCCTGACGGAAAATGCAGACGGTTTCGAGAATAGGTTCAGCCAAGCAACCGCCGCCAACGGCGCACGTCTCGGTTTCGACGATGAGGCCGTCTTGCCAAATGAAGTCAGCACCCGCCGCAGGTGGCGTGATTCTCCGGCCCATATTCTGGTAACGAACTACGCGATGCTCGAGCGCTTGCTTTTGCAACCGCAGGATAACCGCCTGTTCGAAAGCCACTGGAAGCATATCGTTCTCGACGAAGCCCATTGTTACAGCGGCGCGCTGGGAACGGAGATCGCCTGGCTTATTCGCCGCGTCAAACGAAGGGTCGAGGCTGCGGGAACTCCTACCGGTCGACTGCGGTATCTCGCAACTTCGGCCACTCTCATCAGCGACAACATCACCATTGAGGAGAAAGCGGAACGCATCCGCACGGAGTTCGCCTCGCGCTTGTTTCCCGCCGCGGCGGAGTCCTTCGCCGTGCAGTTCGGAACTTTGCGTGATATTCCCGACCAGCCATTGGCGGCAGGGCTTCCCCCGACTGGGCTACTCACTCTGGGAAACCAAGATCGGATCACGCAATCCCAGAAATACCTGGGGCGCCGGGAATGGCACCGAAAACTCCAAAGTGCGCTCAAGATCATCGAGGCAGATCCACAGGCGGTTGCTATCGGCGACCTGCTTTCTCTACTACGAATGGCAAACGCGGCCGCGAAGGGCGAACTTCTTGGGAATAACTTACAACCCCTGGAAAGCGACGTTCTCCCCCAAAACTGGGCTAGCATTCAACTACTCCGCGACTTCGTTCAATCGGGGATCGGCCCATTGGATCATTATGCCACGTGGCGCGAGTGGTTGCACGACGAGGGAGACCCGCGACCAAGCAGTATCGAGGCCGACGTCATGAAAAATGGACAACAGAACCCCGTCGGCAACCGCCTCCATTTGCTGATTGAATGGGCAGGAGCCACGCAAAACATTTCGCTTGAGGCGCTGGAATGGCTTCTCTGCTGCGCCTCCGAACTCGCTGTCACTGCCGAGTTGGATGTCAGTCCGGATGCGCTCGCAGTGGATATCACGCAGGCGGTTCGGAGCTACCTGGATCGAGTCAGTAAAGCACTGATTCGCGTAGCCGACGAATTGAATAGCGAACAAAGCAGGCTCAACCAAGACTGGGCCCAGGCACTCACAGAGCAAGGATTCAGGCCACAA
>JBIPMR010000828.1:0-2687 GCA_044369025.1 Luteolibacter sp. | reverse complement strand
GAAGCCTGGCGCACCTACTATCGCAGTATCTTCAATCCCGCGCGGCTGAAGGTGAAGGCAATGCAGGCGGAAATGCCGAAGCGTTATTGGAAAAACCTGCCCGAAGCGGATTTGATCGAAGAACTCATCGGAGGCAGCAAACAACGCCTCACCGGCATGTTGCAAGAGCCGCTCCGCCCGGTGAAACCGCAGCCGAAAAACGCCTATCTGGAAAAACTGCGTATTCTATCGGCGGAAGGGGATGGCTCTTAATTCTTTGAATCACGTAGGGTTTCCTCCAGAGCGTCCGAAGCATGAAAAACCATTTTCTTCCCGCTTTTGCCCTGCTTGAAAAGTCCTTGATTCGCGAGATCCAACAAATCCGTCCGCGCAGTGTTATAAGCAATATTGTGGCTTAGTCGATGTCCCTCAATCGTGTAAGCCGTCCCGGGATGACGGAGGGCATGACCGACCAGAACTTGTTGGCGGTGGTTGAGATGAAGCATGTCTCTGAGGATGCGCTCGCTTTCCCGAGCCTCCCGGGTTTTCCGGGAAATGTAATCGTGCAGGTTGTCGATGGCTTTGCGAATCACATCGGATTGATGCAGCAGGAAATAAGTCAGGTCATTTTCATCCGACTCGGTATGCAGAAACGCCCGGTAGTATTTCACCGGCGCTCGGTTCAACACGTCCGAAATTGAGATGTATTCGAAGAGCCAGTAGTCCGAGTGCAGCATTGCCCAATAGAAAAGCGCACGGGCCGTGCGTCCGTTTCCGTCAACAAACGGATGATCGTATGCCAGCCAGAAATGCAGGATCATGGCTCGGACGGCCGGGTGGATGAACGGCTCGGCAGGTTCTCCATTCGCAAAGGCGCACATCGCGGCCATGCGCTCGGGCAATTCAAAAGCCGCAGGCGGTAAGTGCATGATCTCGCCATGGTCATCCTCGATCGTGATGAGTTCGTCTTCCCGGCGCAAACGACCGGCCGCATCGGTTTTATCCAACGTGTCATCCGTGACCGTCCGATGGAGTTCCAGAACCAATTCCGGGGTAAGCCGTTGGTTTCTGATCTCCCGGATGCGACGCATGGTCCGGTAATTGTTGAGAATCATCTTCTCGCTTTTGTCCTTGGGACTGCGGCCGGAGCGCAGCATGTCCTTCGCCACCTCGCGGGTGGTGATGGCACCTTCCAACTGGCTGGAGGTGATGGCCTCGTCCATCAACGAGCGGATCAAGTATTGGTCTCGCGTATCAGGGTTTGTCACAGGCTCGGGAATGCCGACGCGCCCACCGGCACCCAGATCAATTTCATGGAGTTGTTTCGCAATTTTGTCAGGAACACCAAACCGAAAATCCCCACCTTTTCGATCTCTGAGCGGGATGGTTTTGGTGCCTGCCAGTCGCTGACATTTGAGTGCCAGCCACCATTCTTCACGGCTCATCCCTTCCGGTGGGGCTCGGTGTTTCAGCTCATCCCAGTGCCAGTAGTCGTCTTTAACGCGAATCTGGAATGCTCTCGCCTGGCGATCTGAAGGCAGTTTGGTGAAAATCTCGTAAAAAGTCGGCGCGGTTTCTGGCAATTTCATGGCAACTACTAATTACTGTCAATTTCTGTCAAATTAGTAGCATCAGCCCTGGCAGGAGCAACCCAAATCTCAAGTGTTGATTTTTTGATATTTGCTTAAAAGCCTTAAAATCCATCGATTATAATCAATCTGTGAATTGCGACAGACGGAACTTTCACCCGTTCAGCACCCTATCCAGCCAGACCACCATCTTTTTCCGATAGGCCCCGTTGGCATCGGAGAGCGCGGTGCCGTGGCGGCCGGTTTTCACTTCGAAGAGGGTTTTCGGTTCGTTCGCCGCTTCGAACAATTGCAGGCCCTGCGAGAGCGGGACGACTTCGTCGCGCGTGCCGTGCACGACCAACAGCGGCACCGGCGCGAGCTTTTCGACGAAGTCCCGGGGCGAGAGTTCGTCGGTCACCAGGCTGGCGCCAAGCTGGCCGCCGATCACCCGCGCCATCGCCTGATAGGAGGCGAACGCCCCGTCGATGACGATGGCCCGCAGCCCCTTCACCGGGGCTTCGCCGAGCGCGGTGATGGATTGCGCGCCGCCGAGGCTGTGGCCGTAGGAAACCAGGCGGTTGTGATCGACGTCCTTGCGGCTGCGGGCGTAGGCGAAGGCGGCTTTCACGTCATCGATCATCCCGCGCCGGTCCACGCGGCCGCCGGATTTTCCGAAACCCCGGTAATCGTAAAAAAGCACGTTGTAGCCCGCCTCGGCCAGCCACATGGCAAAGCCCAGATGGTGGCCGACGGACCCGGCATTGCCATGGGAGAACACGACGGTGCCCTTCGGGTCTTTGGTTTTCGGCGGGACAAACCAGCCGTGCAGCGGCGTGCCGTCGGCGGATTTGAAGCCGATGGTTTCATACTTGAAGCCCCACGCCGAAGGCGTCGAGGGCTCGTCACGGGTGGGAAAATAGAACAACTGGTTGCCGCCGTTTTTGCCGAGGATTCCCTGCGCCGCTTTGGATAGATCTCCGTGAGGATCCTGGAGCAGCGCCCGCATCTGGTCCGCGGTGACCGGCGGCCGGGTGACCTCCTGCGCGGTTAGACCGGTGATGGTGGCGAGGCAGAGACCGAAAAAGCGCGCGTGCATGCGCGAGCAATCGACACTGGAATGGGGATTTGTCGAGCGAA
>JBIPMR010000827.1:0-2690 GCA_044369025.1 Luteolibacter sp. | reverse complement strand
GCTCAGCGCCAGAATGTCGTACAGATAAAGCCAGACCCGCATCGCTCCCGGGTTGTGACGCCGTTTCACCACCAGGTGGATGAGTGAACCGGTCTGGAGCAGCTCCACCTGGGCGAGATGGCGCAGGCCGAAAAGTCCGAGAAGCATGAGGCCGCAGACGGTGATCGAAAGACCGCGCGTCCCTAACAGCATTGGGGCCATGCAGAACGCCGCGATGAGAATCGCAATCGCCTGGATCAGCATGGCCACGTGTTTCTGGTGCATGCCGCGGGCAAGGAACCGGTGGTGCAGGTGGTCCTTGTCGGGCGAGAAAACGCCCACCTTGTCACCGCCGCTCCACTGACTCACCACGTTGCGCACGCTCCGCCGCCAGATCGCGAGCATCACATCGAGCAGCGGGATGCCCGCGATGGCGATTGGCAACAGCAGCGAGCCGATGACGGCCCGCCGGCCACCCGACTGCGAGGTGGCGCAGGCGATGAAAAACCCCAGCAGCATCGATCCGGCGTCGCCGAGGAAGATTCTCGCCGGATTCAGGTTGAACTTCATGAAGCCCGCAAGGGAAACCAACATAGTGGCGGAGATCATCGCCATCGCGGGGTTTTGATTCACCAGCGCCAGCGCGGTGAGCACGCACAGGCTGATGGTGACCAGCCCGCCGCACAGGCCGTCCAGGCCGTCAATCAGGTTGAAGGCATTGATCAGCAGCACGGACCAGATGACGAAAATTCCCATGTCGACGATGAAAGGCAACGGATAGCCGAGGATGTTGCCCTGGTTGACCGGACTCATCCAAAAGAACAGGGCGGAGGCCGCGATGTGGCCCGCGAGCTTTGCCAACGGCTTCATGCCTTGGCGGTCATCGATCAGCCCCACCGCCATCAACAGCGTGCTGGCCGCCGTGAACGCCGTCATGTAGCCGCGGGGCTCGCCGGCGAAGAGATCGGGCCACAGCGCAGCGCCCAGATAGTAGGCGGTGAGGAAGGTCAGCCAGACCGCCAGCCCCCCGGCGCGTGGAATCGGGGTGAGATGGACCCGGCGGGCGTCAGGCTGGTCCATCAGCCCGAGCTTGGGGCCGAGCCGGATCATCAGCCGGGTCAGACCGATGGATAAAGCGAAAGCGCCGATCAGAAGAAGGGCGGCATGTTGCAGGGTTAAATTCATGGGTGGTGTGAGGGTGGGTGAAGGGTGCGGGAGAGGCTGGTGGCCCGCTTCCCCGGGTCAGGCAGCAGGGGTGGAGAGCAGCTTGGCGATCCGGGTGGAGTTCCCGTCGCGCCCGAAATACCGGGTCGCGAAAGCCAACGCGGCGCGGCCTTTCGCGGCCCGGGCCGGCTCGTCAAGCGCCTCCGCCAGCGCGGCCAGCAGTGCGGCGCGGTCATCCGGCGGGATCACCCATCCGCCGCCGCTTTCATGGATCCAGCGGGCCATCGAGGAGGTTTCGCTGCCGACGAAGATCACCGGCCGGCCGATTGCGAAAATCCCCTGGAGCTTGGACGGGACCATCGTGCCATCCCATCCGGGTTCCAGGGAGGCGAGATGCACATCGGCGGACGCCAGATGGGCGGCCAGAAGCGCCCGCGGCACGTAGCCGCTGAGAGTGACGGGAGCGTCCGGATGGCTGGCGCGGAAGGCGGCGATCTCGCGACGGCGCTTGCCGTCGCCATTGAAATACCACTCAAACCGGTCACCCGCGGTCCGCGCGCCGTGGAGGAACTCGCCGAAGCGATGACCCAGCCCCATGTTGCCGGAATACATCAGCCGCAGCGGCCGCCGTGTTGGCGGGGGCGTCTCGGTCGAGCAATCGCCCTCCCGCGGGGCGCCCGGGGCCGGCGGGTGAGGGGAGGGGTCACCGGCCGCTGCCATCCCTGGATGGTCCCCCACGGCGGTCCCCCACAGTGGAACCCATGCGGACGGGGTCCGGTTTGTCAGGTAGCTTGCCGTCCGCTCCGCCATGTCGGGCCCGAGCGTCAGCACCAACCGGCAGCGGCTGCCACCCATGCCCCAGCGCGCCAGCCATGAGAGGATGGAGCCCGGCAGGGACTTCTGGCGGATGATGCCATGCGCCCACATCACGTCGGGATAAAGGTCCATCACCCAGTGGGCGTGGTCCGCCACCCGGAACTTCGAGAACCACCGCGCCAATACCGATAGATAGGGCGGCGTGGTCAGCGCCACCACCCGGTCTGGCTTGGGCTGCAGGGTGGCGAGTTTCGCCGCTACCCCCACATAGAATGTCAGATAATCCGCGAGTTTGCCGGCGGCGCTTCCCCGTCCGAATCCGGTGGCTTTGATCCGCACCACCCGCATCCCGGGCTTTTGGGGCTTGAGCGCATCCGGCGTTGCGCCGCCACCATAGCCGCCTTCGGCGCACAGGATCGTCACCTCGTGCCCGTTTGCGGCAAGGCATTCCGCCACCGCTTCCAACATCAGCCCTGTCGGCGCCACGTCAGGTGGATAATACTGGTTGAGAAAAACCAAATGCATCGGGAAATCAGCTGAAAAAGAATGTCCAACCGGCCAAGTGCCTGCGACCTCCAGCCGCAGAGCGAATGAGGTGCGAAAGAGAAGTCTGAGTGGCTGTGGCTGTGGCGTCTCGCCGCAGAGCGAATGAGACGTGCAAGAGAAGCGCATCCGCCCGCCCGGCAGTCTTCTCATGCTCCCACCTTGCTCCCCCATTCACCCAGCGGCGA
>JBIPMR010000113.1:0-8307 GCA_044369025.1 Luteolibacter sp. | reverse complement strand
AAGAGCGCGTCATCATCGCTGGCGACCCGCATCGGCACGGCGGTGATGGCCTTGACGGGAAAAAGCAGCAGGAGGTCGCCGCCGGGAATGGCGGTGAGATCGCTGGCCCGCGCGATGGAGGTGGCGCTGTGGAGGGTGAATTCGGTGGCGGATGGGCCAGTCCAGATTTCCCATCCGGATTCGCCGGGGAAAAGAAGCACGTTTTCGGTGGATTTGCTCACGGGATGATTTCTTCAGTGCGTTCGAGGAGGGCCGGTCTTCCGGTGCGGTTGCGGACAATGACGGTGATTTTGCGTTTCGCGCCTTCGGCGTAGCCGATGCTTTCGATGCGGGTGGTCGCGTCATTGACGGTGAACCGCCGGGCGATGTCGGGGCGACCATTTGCATCCACGCCCAAAAGATCAAGTGCGGCGGCGGCATTTTGAAAAGGAACATCGTCGATGGTGTCGCGCAGGCCATCGGTGCCGCGCACGGTTTCGGGGATGATCTCGGCTTGCTCCGGGGTGATCTCGGCGGCGGCGGCGATCAACTCGGCGGGCGCTTCGTTGAGATCGAGGCCACCGCTGCTCCAAATGGTGAACCAGTTCCGCCAATCCGGGCGCACGGCCTCGACGAGCTCCATGCCGCGGACAAGGCTGACTTCGTTGATGTCGTAAAACGGGCGGTTGAATGGCTGGTTGATGCGGCCTTCCTTTTCGTAATAGTCTTTTTCCGCGCCGTTGAGGGCGACGTCGTCATCCGCGTCGATCCAATCGGAGAGCGCGTCGGCGATTTCCTGGGCGACTTCAAGTTCGATGCCCCACTCGATGAACATCGAGCGGAGCAGGGCTTTATCTTCCTGGAGGATGAGCGAGTTGATGTTGAATCGCCCGCCCTCGGAAATAACTTTGACCTCGAAGCCTTCGCCGGATTCTTCATCCAACTGGCGGAGGATGGGATCGGAGCGCTTGACCACCGGGTTGCTGCCGATCGCGATGCCCATTTCCGCCACCTGCCGGGCGCGCGAGCCGTGGACTTTGGCGGAGGTGACCTCCATGTCGAAGGAGATCACCCGCAGGGAAGCCATGCAGGCCATGGACAGGATCGCAATCAACCAGAGCACCGCCATCAAGGCGGCACCGCGGGAGTTGCGAGTCATGGAGTTCCGCGAAATCATTGCTGGGGAATCTGAATGGTGGGGGGAGTGCCGCCGCCACCGGGAGAACCACCTCCGCCGGGGGCACCGGGGATCACAATGTCCCCTCCGCCGGCAGCACCATTGGCACCACCTTGCTGCATTTGGCGCATCAAGACTTCAGGGTTTTGTTTCGGCGGCACCCAGAAGATCTGGCGAATTTCCTCGCCTTTGGCACCGACGGCCATGGTGAGTTCGATTTGAAGGGGAAGGCGGCCTTGCAGTTCCCAGTCATACTGCCACTCCATCGAGCGGCCATCGAGGACCCGCCACTCGAAGTAGGCGACGTCTTCAAGCAGGACAATTTCAGCAAAGGGCTCCTCGGCGGCACTGCTGCTGGCGAATGAAGACGCGGAGTCTTCCAGAATTTCGTTTTCGAAATAGCGGAGGACGATGTCGAGATAACCGCTGCGGCGCTTGACGGTGCTGAGTTGCACGGCCTTGGCGATGCGGGCCTGGCCGCCCCAGGTGAAACTGAGGGGCACATTCTGCAGCGTGAGATCGGAAATATAATGCGATCCGGAATCCTCGACCTTCAGATCGAAGCGGGTGTTGCCGGGCATGGCCGAAAAACGCTGGCTGAGGAGCTCGAAAAACGCCTGATGGAGCATTTCCTCGTTCTGGGTTTCGACGATGGTGTTGCCAAGCGCCAGCGCGGTGCGGGCGGTGCTGAAAACCATGCCCACCAAAATCGTGAGCAGCCCCATGGCGAGCACCAGCTCGAACAAGGTGAAACCGGCGGCACCGGGTCTGGCAGGGCGGATGGTCATGGCTGATACATGCGGCCGTAGCGCCAGGTTTCGACAGAGCGATCATACCACTGGCCGCTGGCGAACCACTTGGCGGTGACGTTGATCAGGAACATTTCCTGAAGCAGTTGGCCTTCCTCGTTCTGGAGTTCTTCGAGCAGTGAAATGGTGGTGTCCAACTCGATGCCGGTTTCGCCCACGGAGGTGGTGGTGACGCCCTCCTCGAGCACGGGAAGCGAGAGGGTTTCGTCCAGCGCGCTATCCAGAATGCGGGTGATGCGAAGCTCGCTCTGGGCGAGCGAGGCGGCGTCGGCCATGCGCTTCAAGGCGACGGCGAATCCGGTGGCGGCGATGCCAAACACTGCCAACGCCAGGATCATCTCCAGAAGGAGAAATCCGCGTTTGGGGCGATTTGGGGGAAATTTCATCGGGCTTCGAGTTGGCTGTCGCGGATGGTGGCGGTGAGCGGGTGGTAGGTGTCTTCGGACCAGCTTTTGTCGAGGTTCAGGCGGATGGAAACCGGCTCGCACAGGCCATCGGGGTCAAAGCGCCAGACGTGCACGGTGTTTTTGCCAGTGGGAAACCATTTATCGGAATTCCAGCGGCGTATCGAGATCTCCATGCCTTGGTCCAAAACCACCTGCCGATCATCTTCCAGGGCCTGTGCCTCTTCATCGAGCAGTCGGCGGTCTGCCGCGGCGGTTTTTTCGTCGGCACCGGCCATCGCCAGCGGCATCAGACGGACGATACCCGGCCTGAATTCCAGCGCATAGGGCGTCTGCTGGAGGATGGAAATCGTGCGGGCGCGCTTGGCGAGCATTTCGATCTGGGTGGAGGCGTCACGCAGGGTGCGTTCGTCCGAGGAGTAGATCATGAGCCCGACCGCTCCACCCATCACCATGGCGGCGATTCCCAGCACCATCACGATTTCCAGCAGCGTGAAGCCGCGCGCGTGGTTAGTCGTCCTGGCTGCTGAGGTCATCTTCGGTGTTGTCCAGGCCGTCCGGACCCTTGCTGATCATTTCGAAATCGTTCGCCCGCTTCTTACCGGGATAACGATAGCCGTATTCGGCACCCCATGGATCCGGATTGACCTTGGTCATCACCTGCACCCAACGGCGTGGGACCGGCGTGGTGGTCGGCTTTTCGGTCAGAGCCTTGAGGCCTTGCTGGGTGGTGGGAAACGAACCGGCGTTGAGTTTGTACATCGCCAGCGCGCTCTCGAAGCTTTTGAAGTCCGACTCCACCTGCTTGAGCTTGGCGGCGTCGCCAATGCCCTTCATGGCGAAAATCGCGCCCCCGAGGATCATGGCGATAATGCCGAGCACGATGACCATTTCAAGAAGCGTGAAACCACGGCGAAGGGATGAGGATGATGGATGAATTTGCATGGAGAACGAATGTTTTGCGTCTGGCGTTAGCCTTTCAAGAATGAAAACGCCGTGCCATTGAAAAATTGTCAGGAAATTCACGCGAAGTTCTGGGAACGTCACGGGGAATTTCTTGCCAGCGGCCTTGGATTCCCGCAAACCTCGCTCCTCTTGCAATCATGAATAAAGTCCTCATCATCGGCGCCGGCGGCGTCGGCAGCGTCGTTGCCCACAAATGTGCCATGCTTCCCGAGGTTTTCGGCGAAATCACCCTGGCTTCCCGCACCCTCTCCAAATGCGACGTGATCGCCGCCGAAGTGAAAATGCGCACCGGCCGCAGCATCGCAACCGCCCAAGTGGACGCCGACAACGCCGAAGAAACCGCCGCGCTCATTCGCAAGACCGGCGCCAAGCTGCTCATCAACGTCGCCCTGCCCTACCAAGACCTCAATCTCATGGACGCCTGCCTGCTCGCCGGCTGCGACTACATGGACACCGCGAATTACGAACCGCTGGACGTCGCGAAATTCGAGTATTCCTGGCAGTGGCAATATCAGGACCGTTTCGAAAGAGCCGGCCTCACCGCGCTACTCGGCTCCGGTTTCGATCCCGGAGTCACCAACGTTTACACCGCCTGGGCCTTAAAACACCATTTCGACGAAATTCATACCCTCGACATCATCGACGTGAACGGCGGTAATCACGGCAAAGCCTTCGCCACCAACTTCAACCCAGAAATCAACATCCGCGAGGTCACCGCCGAATGCCGCCATTGGGAAAACGGTGGATTCGTCGAAACTCCGCCGATGTCAAAACATCAGTCATTCACCTGCCCGGCCGGCGTCGGCACCTACGAGATTTACCGGATGTATCACGAGGAGCTTGAATCGCTGGTCAAACACATCCCCTCCATCAAACGCGCCCAATTCTGGATGTCGTTTTCACCCAACTACTTGAAACACCTTGAAGTGCTCCAGAACGTCGGCATGACCCGCATCGACCCGGTCACCTACAACGGCGTCGAGATTGTCCCACTCCAATTTCTCAAAGCGGTTTTGCCGAATCCCAGCGATCTCGGCCAGTCCACCAAAGGCCGCACCTGCATTGGCAACGTCATCACCGGCCTCAAAGACGGCAAACCCAGGGCGATCTACATCTACAACATTTGTGACCACGAAACTTGCTTTGCCGAAGTCGGTTCCCAAGCGATTTCCTACACCACCGGCGTGCCGGCCATGATCGGTGCCAAACAAATTCTGACGCAACATTGGCGCAGCCCCGGGGTTTGGAATATCGAACAACTCGATCCAGACGCCTTCATGGCCGATCTGAACACCCACGGTTTGCCTTGGCAATTCGTCGAGCTTTCCCCAGAACAGGCCAACTCGTTCCACGTAACTACAAAGTAAATCAGCGAATTTCCGGCAAAGTTCAATTTCCTCTTGTCAGAGCCATCCACCCATTCCAACATCCATCCATGAACCGATTCAAAACCCTTTCTGTTCCGCTCGCTTCAGCCGTGATCGCGTCCGCGACCCTGCCCGCCGCGGCCCAGATCGCGATGTCCCTCAGCAGCGATAAAACCTATCGGCAGACTCAAAAGGACGTCGAATTTGATGGCGGGAATTTCGAGATCAACTTTGGCGACGGTAGCGTAACGTCCGTCGGTCCATGCAACTGGGACCAGTATTACCCCCCGGGCTTTTTCCGCGGCGTTTGCGCCCAGGGCACCACGGCATTAATCACAGGGGCCGGGGCCAACCAAGATCCTGTCGATTTCCCATACCTCCTGGTCACCGCATTACAAGCCGCCATCGCCGTCGAACCGCGGAGGCCGGAATTGGTGTTCCTCAGGGCCGCACCCGCGTCCGGTTTGGAGCGCCCCCTTGCAGGATTTCAAGACAACAGCCTCTCCCTCTTCTACAACCTTCATACGGTCACGGTTTCCGAGTATCTGCTAGCGGGTTATTCGATGGAATTCCGTTACAACAAAAACCAACGGAAGAAATTCGAGGATGAAATCGTGCCGGGTGTTTACTACTATTCTTTCCCTCGCCTCAACCGTCCCGACCTGACCGCAGCGATCGCTCCCGTCATCTATCCGATGGCTGAAGGCCGCACCGAGCGTAACAACAAGGTGGATGGCTTTGAATTCACCGAAGTGAACGACGATGAATTGCGGTGGGTCAAAAATGGCTTCGTCGTGCTCGGTACCCGCCGGCCGACTACCCTCAGTTGGCAGGGCTTGTCCCCATCGGTGGTGTTCCCGGTCACCGATGAGCTCTACATCGCGCTGCGTCCCATGCAGGACCCGAAAAACCCGAAGTCGCCGACCGGCGCCGCGAGAGAATCCATCTTTCCACCCTTCGAGAACGGTCGGGACCCCCGAGTCGTGCTTCCGAACCCCTTCGTGAAATCATTCACCCTGCCGCCGATTTTCCCATCAGGCACCCGGGCGATCGCCGAAATTTCGCTCCAGCGGAACTTCAAAACCGGAGGAGTCACCTACGATTTCTCATCCCGGAAGTTCCAGATGCCTGTGATTTTCATCGATAGCTACGAGGATTACGCGGATCTCTTCTTCAAAAAACAAAAGACTCCTGACATTCTCGCAGATACCGATGAGGATGGTTTCAACAACTTGACCGAATGGATTCTCGACAGCAACGCATCCAATGCAACCAGCATCCCGGCAACCTTGACCCCCGCCCAGATGCTCCCTGTCGTTGATCCTTTTTTCGGAGCTCTCGGAACCACCAACTTCGGATTCGATGTTGAGCGCAAATTGGAAACATCCCCGAAGGTGGGTTACATCCTGCAGCGCAGCACCGACAATGGCAGAACTTGGAAAAAATTCACCTCTGACGCAAACTGGAGCGTGGAAAACGTCCGCTACTTCGACAAGGGGAACGTAAGGGTCCAGATCCAAGTTCGAAGCCTGGTTGAGTCCATACCTCCCGTATTTCCCCAAAAGTTCGTGCAGCCTCCCGGCACCTCGGGCCATCTCTATCGGGTGAAGGTCGTTCTTGCGAAAACGAAAATCAAGAACTGAACTTCGGTTCCGGTCGCGGCGCTGAAATCCTAATTGACTTTCAGCCCACGGGCACGTGACACACTGCGGGTGCTTTCGAAAATGATCGATTCTACAGAACGGCTGACGGCTCATCTTGAAAAGGTCCGGACGACTGTCGGGCAACCGGTCTGCGCAATCGATACCGAGGCGGACAGCCTCCATCGTTATCGGGAGTCCCTCTGCCTGATTCAGTTCGCCGTCCGCGGCGAGTGTGTCTTGATCGATCCCTTGGCGATCGAGGATCTCTCCTCACTGGGTGTTTATCTCTCGGAAGCCGCCGTGTGGATGCACGGTGCCGACTACGACATGACGATGTTCAAGCGCCAGTTCGGCGAACTTCCCGCGGTCGTTTATGACACTCAAATCGGCGCTCGTTTGTTAGGAGTGCGGCGTTTCGGCCTCGGAGATCTGGTGAGTCATTATTTCGGAGTCGATCTCTCCAAGTCCTCCCAGAAAGCCGACTGGGGGAAACGTCCGCTTTCCCCCAAAATGATCGAATATGCGCTCAATGACGTGCATTATCTCTTGGAAATGGGCGACATCATCGTCGCCGCACTCAAACAAAAAGGTCGTTTCTCCTGGTTTGAGGAAAGTTGCCTGGCCGCACGGCAAAGGGTCTTGGATCGCGACGACTCAAAGGAGGAGAACTGGCGGGTGCAAGGTTCGGGCAAGCTCGAGCCCTATGGACTCGCCTGCCTCCGGGCGCTGTGGAACTGGCGCGATGGCGAGGCCAAATCATGGGATCGACCCTCGTTCATGGTGGCTCCAAATCGCAAAATTTTGGAATGGAGTATCGAACTCGCCGCGCGCAAAAACGTTTCCCTCCCCAATCATTTCCGTCCGGACCGCATCAAACGCTTTCGGGCCGCAATCACCTCCGCCGAACAACTGCCCGAGAACGAATGGCCGGAGCGCCCCTGCGGCAAGCGCAGAAAACGCGACCGGGACTTTGACCGCAAAGTTGACATCCTCCTCAAGACGCGGGAACAGGCGGCTGAGCGCTTCGACATCGAGGGCTCGCTCATTGCTCCGCGCGCGGTCTTGGAAAGCCTCGCGGCCGGAGATTCGCAGGCCCCGGAGGTGCTTCTCAAGTGGCAGCGCGAATGCCTGGGCATCACCGCCTGACCGCAGGTCCTTACCCTTGATTTCCTTCCTGCCGGGCCGAAGCCACGCGCTTTCCCGCTCTCGCACGCGCCTTGCCCCTGTGAGGTTTCCCGGAACCGGCAGCCCACCCCTTTGGCATCCCTTCAAACCGGCGGACAAATGTAATACAACCCTTTGATTTCAAATCAGTTAAGTAATGTATTAGTCCGCCGAAAAAAGCTCCGCTTTCGCGACGAAGTTCCTTGTCTCCCGGGGTAGGATTTTAGACCCTCTGGCCGCACTATGTCCGAGAATTCGAACGAGCCCCAAAAAGCAGAAACCCAAGTTGCCGCAGCACAGGTTTACGACGCCGCCCAAATCGACAAGCTCGAAGGCTTGGATGCCGTTAGAAAGCGACCCGGAATGTATATCGGCGACCCTGACGAGCGCGGTCTCCACCACTGTGTTTTCGAGGTTCTCGACAACTCCATCGACGAGCACCTCGCCGGTTATTGCAGCCGGATCAAGGTTGCGATCCACGTCGATGGCTCCGTCTCCATCTCCGACAATGGCCGCGGTATCCCGGTCGATATGCACTTGAAATTCGGCATGCCCGCCGTCGAGCTCGTGCTCACCAATCTCCACGCCGGTGGCAAGTTCGGCCAAGGCGCTTACAAATATTCCGGCGGCCTCCATGGCGTCGGTGCCAAGTGCGTTAACGCTCTGTCTGATTGGTTCAAGGCGGAAATCATGCGGAATGGCAAAGTCCACCTGATTGGATTCGAACGCGGCAAAACCACCATCCCGCTGCACGTCATCGGCGAGGTCGATCCCGGCAAAACCGGCACGATGATCACC
>JBIPMR010000825.1:0-2695 GCA_044369025.1 Luteolibacter sp. | reverse complement strand
GACACAAGTTCAGCCTCGGCGACGACGAGGCTCTTGTTCTTGCGGGTCAGCAGGCCGGCGAAAAACATCACCGTCACCAGCGCCGATCCGGTCGCGGCGAGGGCCACGGCAAGGCGCAGAGGCGTCCACCACGGCGCTGGCTCCACCACCCGCACGTCGGATAGGTTTCTCAAACGAATCAAAAGATCCCGTGATTTCAAATAACCCTCTTCCTGTTGGGGCGAGGCCAGCGATCCTTCCGCAATCCCGGTGACCGTGATGATGGCCCCGGGCCGCGCTGGAAGCGCATCACGGGGAATGCTGCCGTTGAATTCGGCGGCGAAAAGCAAACTGCCATCCTTCAGGAGCAGCCGGGCCGGGCTGACATCCGTTTGGGTTTCGATCAGCCTGCCGCTGACCCGAACGACCCGCCCTTCATGGGAAAAGGCGTCCCGCGCGGTGTTCATGACGGCGGGCTCAAGGGCGGTGCTGGCGCCCAGGATTCGCACCTGACCATCTTCCAGTGTCGGGCTGACCGGGCCGGGTTTTGGAAATCCAATGACTTCGACCAATGAATTGACAGCTGGCGGTTCGATCTTGCCCGTGGTCCAAACCCGCACCCCGTGCTCTTCGTCCTGGATCTGAAAGGACTCGTCATTCTGGGAATGGGTGACCGTGCCCCGGGTGCGGATCCGGTGGCCGGGCGCGCTACTAACAGGATGGCCTAGCAAGTGCTTCAGCGGCGTGAGTGGCAGCGTCGCTGCATCCCTTGGTGGTTCCAGAACCTCGATGAATTCCGGGTGGGTCACCCGCATTTGCGCGGTGAGGACCTGCCCGCTTTCGTTGACGGCGACTGCGGTGATGCCTTTGACCCGGACCACTGCGTCCACCAGCCCGGACAGTCGCTCGAGTTGGTTGCCGGGGGTGAGGACCAGGATCCGGGTGCCCTTGGCATCGAGGTGCATGATGGCATGGTCGCGGCCCAGGGCCGACCAAGGCTGCACCGCCCGGACGATGCCGGAGAGTTCGACGAAATGGCAGTCGTAGGAACCACTCAACAACTCGCTTCCCGTGACATTTTCAGGCTCCGGCAGGCCGGGTTCTCCGACTACCTCGAGTGACTGCACCACGAAGTCGGGCGCGAATTTCCCTTTCTGGAGGTAGCCTCCCACTTCGACTTTCTGGCCAAGTTTGAGATCACGGGGGCGGTTCACGTGCATCGGCAGCCAAATGGCAGCCTTGCCATCTTGAATGGCAATCTCGGTTTGCTGGTCGCTGATGTGATTGATGATACCGCTCGTCCTCGCTTCGATGCGGAGGCCCTCATCATTCGGGAATTCACGCAATTTGCTGATGCTGAAAAAAGGTGCCTCCTGCGCCATGGCACACGGAAAGACCACGCCGATGGCGATCCAAAAAATCAACGAAACTCTGCCAAATGCAATCAAACCGGCCACTAGCTAGTCACAAAATCGCCTGCCTGCAAAGCCGTGTCTGACGGGCGCACTAGTCATTTCGGACTAGTCGCCGGACGAGGAAAACGGGAATGCCCGCAGACCAGCGCCCCAAGCGGACGGTCGTCGGCATTTCCCGGGGTGTCGGTGAAATGAACCGCCTGACCCAGCCCATCCGGAACAAGATTCTTGATGAAATGCAACTGAATGCTCTGGGTCGAGTTTCTTCCTATTGATCCGCTCCATGTAACCCCACATCTCCAAGCGTTGCCGCTGACACAAACCCATGAAAATCATCTCCGCCTCCGTTCTCTTCCTCGCTCTGACGCCGCTTCTCCAAAGCCAGACGATCCTGAATTTCGGCAGCGGGAAGATCTTCGGCTCGGTCACGGGATTGAATTCGACAGATCCCAACGTCTCCGGTCTCAATGGCGGTGGCCACCCTTTCTTCACCTTCGACAGCGTTGCGGGCGAAAGTTACGAAATCCAATGCTCCACCAATCTTGTTTCATGGACACCCATGGCCACACTCTCAGGCACCGGCAACTCCATCACCTACACGGACGAGTTCACCCAAGCCCCAAGCGAGCCGAAGAAATTTCACCGCGCTCTCACCGTGCAGACGCCGAACGGAAATCTCACCAACACAACCCTCAGCATCAATCAAACCTGGGCACAGCAGCCAAGCGGCCTCGCACGAACCGCGCTTGTGCAGGTCCCCTCGGGCGCAGGCCCGCATCCGGTCGTCATCCTATTGCATGGCAACGGCGGCACGGGCACCGGCACCATCGGCGCGCTGAATCCGCATCTCAACAATGCCATCCGCGTGGCTCCGAACGGATACCTGACAAGTTGGAACGTCGATGCCGAGACCTCCAAAGCGCCCGACGTCGCCTTCATCCGCGACCTCATCTCTCTCCTCAAAACCTACGACAATGTCGATGCAGGCAGAATCTCCATCTTTGGCAACTCCAACGGCGCAGGCCTGACCAATCGACTCATCGTCGAACTCGATGGCGCCGCCTTTCAGAATGCCGGCACCCAGGTTTCCCAAATGATCACGAAGATGAATAACACCGACTCATTCTGGTACAATGCGGCAGGTACGAATGACTACAACCAGACGATCGTGCCCGCCAAACGCCGCCGCATCATCAACATCAACGGTATGGCTGACCCGACAGTTCCCTACAATGGCGGAACCAACATGATCGGCACCTTCATGCAATCGCAAGAGAGCATCTATCGCTTCGCCCAGGCGA
>JBIPMR010000826.1:0-2695 GCA_044369025.1 Luteolibacter sp. | reverse complement strand
GATGGGCGCGTTTTTCAACAGCGTCGATGAATTCGGCCTCATCCAGGGCGGCGGCACCCGCGGCACCGTCCTGCCCCAGCCCGCCCTGATGCTCCCCACCCCCGAGCAGGAAAAAAACCTTGCCTCACTTCAGGAAAAAATCCTCGCCGCCGAGAACGAACGCACCGCCCACATCGCGTCCGCCGAGCCGGCGTTTCAGGCATGGCTCGCTTCGGAAAGATCCTTCCCCACTCCCGGCCTCGTCGGGAGATTTTCTTTCGAAACGGAAAACAAGGGAACCCTCGCCAACGAGGCCGACCCCGAAAAGCCCGCCAAAACCGGCGGCAACCGCCTCGCCCCCGGCAGGCACGGCAACGGCATCCTCGCCAACGGCGACAGCCTCACCGCCCTTCCCGACTTCGGCATCCAACACGCCGACCAGCCGCTCTCCATCTCCCTCTGGCTCAAGCCCGGCGAGGACTACCCACGCGCCGTCGTCTTCGCCAACACCTCGTCCTTCGACACCCCGTTTTCCGGCTACGAACTCCTCCTCGAAAACGGCCACCTCACCTGGACCCTCGCCCGCGAACTCCCCGGCTGCGGCGCCTCCGTCACCACCGTCCAAACCATCCCCACCGGCGAATGGACCCACGTCACCGTCACCAACGACGGCTCGCGCAAAGCCGCCGGACTCAAAATTTTCCTCAACGGCGCACCCGCCGCAACCACCACCGTCAGCGACAACCTCACCCGCGATTATTTCATCGGCACCGCCCTCAATTTCACCGCCCGTGGCCGTGATCCCGGCCTGCGCGGCGGCATGATCGATGAAGTCCACGTCCATCTCCGCCCCATCTCGCCACTCGAAGTCACCGCCCTCCATTCCGGGAAACCCCTCGCCGAAATCGCGGCCACCCCCGGGCAACTTCGCGAATATTTCTTCGCCGCCATCGAAACACAAACCCTCGCCTTCACCGCGAAACTTGCCGCCGCCCGCGCCGCCTACCGCGATGCCGAAAAGCCCGTCCACGAGATCGTCACCATGCGCGAATCCGCAAAGCCGGTTCCCGCCTACATCCTCGCCCGCGGCGACTACACCCAGCCGACCGCAAAAGTAGAACGCGAGACCCCCGACTGGCTCCCGCCCTTCCCCGCCGACCAGCCGCGCAACCGCCTCGGCTACGCCAAATGGCTGACTTCGCCCGACCACCCGCTCACCGCCCGCGTCATGATCAACCGCGTCTGGCAGGAAATTTTCGGCATCGGCATCGTCGAAACTTCCGACAACTTCGGCCTCCAGGGCGCCCACCCCAGCCACCCCGAGCTGCTCGACTGGCTCGCCCGCGACCTCATCAACCACGGCTGGGATCACAAACGCGCGATCCAGCAAATGGTGCTCTCCGCCACCTACGCCCAGGATTCCACGGCCTCCCCGGCACTCCGCGAGCGCGATCCCGCCAACGCCCTGCTCGCCCGCGGCCCCGCCCGCCGCCTCAGCGCCGAGATGCTGCGCGACTCCGCCCTCGCCCATTCCGGCCTGCTCGCGGAATCCATCGGCGGCCCGCCCGTGAAGCCCTATCAGGCACCCGGATCGATGTGGAAAGACATCAACAATTTCCTCCCCGTCTATACCCCCGACAAAGGCGCGGGCCTCTACCGCCGCTCGCTCTACACCTTCTGGCGCCGCACCACCACCCCGCCTAACATGACCTTGTTCGACAGCTCCACCCGCGAGGTTTGCTCGACCCGCCGCATGGTCACCAACACCCCGCTGCAGGCCCTCGTCATGCTCAACGACCCGCAATTCGTCGAAGCCGCCCGCAAACTCGGCGAGCGCATCCTCAAACACGGCGGCCCCACCGATGAGTCCCGCGCGAAATGGGCTTACCGCGAAGTGGTCGGAAAACCACCCACCTCCGAGCAACTCGCCCTCCTAACGGAAATCATCACCCAACAGCGCGCCGTCTTCACCTCGAAATCCTCCGACGCCGGCGCCCTCCTCAAAGTCGGCGACTCCGCCGCAGACCCCGCCCTCGACCCAACCGAAGCCGCCACCTTCGCCGCCCTCGCCCAAGCGCTCCTCAATCTCGACGCCCACATCACCCTCCGCTGACCATGTTCCAAATCACCCGCCGCCATTTTCTATCAAAACTCTCCACCGGCATCGGCGGGGCCGCGCTCGCGTCGCTGCTGCCGCAGCGGCTCTCCGGCGCGTCCGCCGTGGGTGGGAAACTCCTCACCGACCACGCGCCCAAGGCGAAACGCGTGATCTATCTGTTCATGTCCGGCGGCCCCGCGCAGCAGGATCTTTTCGATTACAAACCCAAGCTCAACGAGCTCAACGGCCGGGAGCTGCCGCCCGAAGTCCGCCGCGGCCAGCGCCTCACCGGCATGTCGGGCAACCAGGCCACCCTGCCACTCGCCGGATCCCAGTTCAAATTCGCCCGCCACGGCAAATCCGGCGCGTGGGTCAGCGAACTCCTGCCCCACACCGCCAAGGTCGTGGACGATCTCTGCTTCGTGAAATCCCTCTGGACCGAGGCGATCAACCACGACCCCGCGATGACCTTTTTCCAAACCGGCTCCCAAATCGCCGGCCGCCCGTCGCTCGGCTCATGGGTCACCTACGGCCTCGGCTCGGAAAACCAAAACCTCCCCGGCTTCGTCGTGCTCGTCAGCAAAAAAGCCACCGACCAGCCGCTCGCCGCCCGCCTCT
>JBIPMR010000824.1:0-2697 GCA_044369025.1 Luteolibacter sp. | reverse complement strand
GCGCAACTCGGCGAGCTGCTCCCAGGCGGCGTAGTTTTGGCCGACCTTGCTGAACTCGGAGGCTTTGCCGAGCGCGGCTTCGATTTTCATGAGGTTGGTCATGATTTGTTTGAAGGCTTCCTCGCGGGTGGCGTCGCCTTGGATCGAGGGGGCGATTTCGTATTGGCGTTTGGCGATTTCGCGGAAATTTCCCTCGCTGAGCAGGCGGTCGAAGTCATTGCGGATCGAAACCAGGCCGCTGGAGCTGGTGATGAGGTTGCGGAACTCGGTGAGCTTCGGGTTGGTGGGCCAGATCTCGGTGGCGGCGCGGATTTTTTCGGCGGCCTTGTCGCTTTCGCGGGCTAACAGGTGAGCCTTGGCTTCTTCGATGGCGAGGTCAGAGGCGAGCGTGTAGGCGGCGATGGCGCTGTCCACCTTGGAGGATGGGAAATCCTTGGCGGCCGCTTTGAGGCGGGTGGCGAGTTCCTGGGTCTTGGTGTAATCGCGGGCCTGGAGCGTGCCGTAGAGTTCGTTGAGGTCGCGGAAGTAGCCGGCGATGCGTTGTTTCTTTTCCAACGGCAGCGTGGCGACCGGACCGAGATACTCGCCGAGCGCGTAGGCTTCCATCAGCCGCTGTGAGGCGGAGTGAAGCTCGTTGCGCGCGAGCATGAGATCGAAGGCCTCGACGTATTTCGCGACTTCGCGGATGGCTTCGTTGGAGAGGGAATCGAGCGAGGCGACGGTGGGGCTGACGCCGACGGACTCGGAGAACAGTTTGGAGACATCGGATTTTTTATCAATGCGCAGGGTGGTGTCGCCGTCTTTCCAGATCTGGTTGTAAAAGCGGGCGGCCATCAGCACGTGTTCGTAGCGGCGCTGGACGAACCACTGGACCATGCTGACCTGGTATTGTGCCTTGGTGCGCAGCGTCTGCGCTTCGGTGCGGACGATGTTGGCTTTTTTCAGGGCTTCGATTTCCGCGATGCGGCGGAGGGTGTTGGCGTAGCGCAACGAGTTGGAGCCGGTGCCTTCCTGGGTGGCGGGCTGGGCTTTTTTCGCGCCCTTGGCGCCTGCGGCGGCGGGCTTGGTGTCGCCGAGGGATTGATCCCGGTCATTGCGGGCGGACCAATCGCCTTCCGAGATGATCGCGGTTTTTTCCTCCTCGATGGAGGCGTTGAGTTTGGTGAGGCCGTTGATGTCCTGCTTGGCGAGCATCGCCATGTAGATCGACTCGGCGAGCGAGCCGCAGAGATTGGCATCGCCCGGATAGGTGGAGGCGGAGGGCAGCAGCTTGAAGGCGGCGTAGAGGTCCGGCCCGCCGCTTTTGAACGGGGAAATGGTGGCGAGGATTTCGGTGATGGTTTCGCGGTATTGGGCGGCGGCCTCGTCGCTTTCCGGCGGCTGGCTGAGGTATTTCTCGAAGCGCGCCTTGAGCAGCCGGTTGTCGCCTAACGGAATCGCCACGCCGCCGACGGTGATGGTCTCGGCGGAAGGATCGAGCATCGGGATTTCATTGCCGAGCGGGCCGGTCTGCGGCTGCTTTTTGGCAGGGGCGGGAGCGGTGTCGGTGGGAGTCGGCTGCTGCTGCGGCTGAGCGGGTGCGGCCGGCGGGGTGTAAACCTGGCCATGGGCGAGGCCGGCGACGCAGAGCGGAATCAGGAAGCGGGTTTTCATGGAGGAGGATCGAAAATGTTAGAGCCGGTTCACCCCGGTGGCGACGGGGATGCCACCTTGTTTGAATTTCACGCGGAAGGCGTATTTCTGTTTGGTGTCGATGTTGAGCTTGTTGTATTCCGGCGGGATTTCGATGCCGACGAACTTGTCGCCGCCGGGCGCTTCCACGCGGACGCTGACCAGTTGGCCGCGGCTGGTGGTCCATTGGAGTTTTTCGTCGATCTGGCCTTCGATGACGTATTCGTTGCCGCGCAGACTGTTGCCGTTTTCGAGAAGTTCTTCGACCTGGAGGGCGGCCACGTCGCCGAAGCCCGCGGTTTTTTTCCCGAGCAGGGATTTCCCGGCGATGACGGCGACGACGATGGCGGCGATGGCACCGATGATGATGCCGGGGTGGATGCTGGAACTTGCGCGACGGGCCATGGGTGGATCAGTGGGTGGAATCTTGAAAATAGCGGAAGAATCGGTGAAATCGAGGCGGAAAATCGCTCAGTCCCACTGCGGGCGGCGGGCACCGGCCCAGGTGGCGATCATCGCGATGATGATGTGGGCGCCCAGGGTGTAAAAGGCGGCGTTTTGCGGGGAGAGGCCGGTGTCGATCACGGATTTGACGGCGTCGTGGACCTGGGTTTGGAGCGCCTCGACGGAACCGGACCAGGCCCAGTAGGCGGAGATGAAGGGGCGGGTGAAGGCCTCGATGTGTTCCGGCAGCGCAAGCACCGCGCCGGAAAGCGGGAGTTGGAATCCGACGAGGTAGATCGAGAGCAGCGACGCCTGTTCGGCGGTGCGCATGAGCGAGGAAATCGCCAGGCAGATGGCGGTCATCGCGGCGTTGATGAGCAACAGAAATCCGGCGTGTTCGATGAAATCGCCGCGGAAGGCTCCGAAGAAGTTGACGAAAAACGCCATCCACAACGACTGCGCGATCACCAGACAGGCGAGGAAGGCGACCTTCGAGGCGAGATAGGCGGACGGCCGCAAGCCACCGAATTTTTCCTTTTCGTAAATCGGCCGCTCGCCGGCGATTTCGCGGGCGGAATTGTT
>JBIPMR010000905.1:0-8326 GCA_044369025.1 Luteolibacter sp. | reverse complement strand
CTTCACTTGCATCAACGACGCGGAGGAAACTACAGTAAAATGCATGATCGTTGAGGGGCTGATGCATTATGGAGCAAACTGTAATGCATGATCCTTGAGGGGGCCCCAGACCTCCCCCGCCAACCCTGAGTGCCCCCCCCCCCACACACCCCTGGCCCAGATCACATGGGCAATCGTTTTGGCTTGTAGACATGTAAAGTATTGAGGCCCCCGACGGTATTGCATGGATTTATCAGGCTCGGGGCCATGGATGTCACCATACCATATACATGTGAATACTTTGGTACCAGCATCGGAGCCGAACGTTTTAGATCCAAACAAGTCGCAGCCGCACGACGAGTACAGTATTTCGAACACACACCCGGGCCTCCGTCGGGCCTCCGGGTCGGTTAGTGCCGTTAATTTGTGACGAGACGATGAGGGGGACCACTCGGGGGGGGCCATTCGCTGAGCAGGATTTATATTTGGAAACTGACATCTAAATTTTAGTTTCGGTTTTGGGTCGGTTTTCTGCCAAAGTTGGGCATGGGACCGTTACTAACGGCCTGTGCTCTCAAAAGCGCTCCATAATTCAACCAACATTATTCCTGGAGACCGAACCTAATGCCATGTCGTGTCGATTTCCTTTCCGATCCCCGAAACCTAAAATCTAACATCCCCCATGGAAGCATTATTGAGCAAACTCAAATGCATGATCCTTGAGGGGATGATGCATTATGGAGCAAATTCAAATGCATGATCCATGAGGGGTGCCGCCTCCTAGATTTCTGAGGGCTTCGTACGCAAGACAAATCAAACGCTGAAATGGTATATGTTGTGTTTTGATATGCTCTAAGAGAAAATTGAATATATGTACGTACTGCATTGGGAACGTACTGTACTGTGTGTAATGCAGGTACATGTACTGTACAGTAACACCATTGGCTTTTGTGAGTGGCCCATGGGATTTCGGGGAGTGATCCATGCTCTTGGGGGAGTGTTCCATGGGCTGGGGGGAGTGATGCATGGCCTTTCGACAGTGATCCGTGGCATTTGGGCAGTGATCCACGGCTTTGGTGAGTGGTCCATGGGCTTTGGGGAGTGATCCATGCTCTTCGGGCAGTGATCCATGGTTTTTGGACAGTGACTTTTGGGCCGTTTGGCAGTGACCCATTGGCCTTTGGGGAGTGATCCATGGGCGTTCGGGAGCGATCCATTCTGCTTTGGTGTGTGATCCTTAGGTATTTGGACAGTGATCCATGGGATTTGGTGAGTGATACATGGGCTTTGGGGAGTGATCCATGGGATTTGGGGAGTGACCCATGCCTTTTTGGGGGAGTGATCCACCGCCTTTGGGCAATGATCCACGGCATTTGGTGAATGATCAATTGGCTTTCGGGGGGGATCCATGTTCTTGGGGAGTGGTCCATAGCTTTTCGGCAGTGATCTGTTGCCGTGGGACAGTGATCCGTTGGCTTTGGGGAGTGATCCGTTTGCTTAGTGGAGTGATCTATGCTCTGTGGGCAGCGATCCACCGCCTTTGGGCAATGATCCAGGGGCTTTGGGCTGTGATCCATGGCTCTTGGGGAGTTACAGTATCAGTGTTCTATGGTGAGGGATTCATGCCCTTTGTCTAGTGATCCATGGCTCTCAGAGTAAGAACACCTCGCAATACCCAACAGTACAACATTTACATTACTCCCGCTCCGTTTAGATCCGTAGCCATTTCATCTCCAGTGTTGCTGCGTTATTTCGGTTCGCCGTCGTCCTTCTGTTACAATGCCTCCGAAAAAGACAAGTGTTCGTCCAGCAGCTACGAAGCGACAGTTGTGCCGCACATTCGGCTTCGAGCCGAGTTGGTACGTAAAAAGAGATGGACAATGCAAGGACTACCGTGTTTATTTGTCAGCGAAGGACATTGACACGGCTGTGTCCATGTGCCGTGTCGCAGCCGAAGGGCTAGAGCGATGGCCTCACGTTGCTGCCGCCGATATAGCTTCGTGCCCAGTTGTGCAAGGTCATTGTTTTTGGGCACCACGTGAGTCGCCGGTTACGGCCCCGTGCTCGCTACCTACGTATTGCCAGTTGGGGGCGGCGTCTGCACGATTGGGGCGGGTGGACGTGCAGTTGTGGACGTACGGAAAGGTGGACGGTGTTCCCGACAACGTGACTGTCCAGGATGCTTCTAAGTTAGTTGCTGCAAACGTTGCCAACGACTTGCTTGAACAAGGTTTACGCATTCAACATTTGGCCGACATGATCAGGTTTCTCGCTTGTTGCTCCTCAAGGTTTTGTCAAGAGGAACGCGACCGATATTCAGGTTTTGATTTTACAGTAGACAACAATTTGACGGTGTATTTCGGTGTCTTGTTCCGATTTGGGCGTTGGACAGGGGTCGATTGCGATGGCCTCGCAAATGGCAGGAGTACAGTAACTTGAGCCCGTCACACGGAGAGTTGCGTTTCTCTTGAGTTGGCCGGTCAGGGTGCCTTGCTGGTTTCTCGACTTGGACACGATTTGGCTTCGGCCTTGTACAGCTCCGTCTACGTCGGGACATGCCTTCGGGTCGCAGCACGCGGCTCATAATCACTCTTTTCATGGTGATTGTTGGCAGCGGTATTGGAGGGTGAAGTTTTTGCGGGCACCGATGCTCCAAGAGTGGTTGAGCGTCCCATTCCTGTTTCCGAACGGAGACTCCCCTGTGCTTGCAGCGGTGTCGGATCTCGTCAGGAAGATCCTCAGTTCACCCATGAAGCACAGAAAGATGCCGTATTTGATCTTCATGAACACTGTAAAAAAGGCATTGCAAAAGGAGGTATGTTCTGTACCGAATGGCTTAATCAACGACGCACTGCATGTCAAGGTTCTACAGTGTGTTTATTTGAGGTTCGTCTTAGCTTGTAAGGTGCGGGCCTAGGCTTGATCAGAAGCATGGGGTGTGTAGTTTTGATTAATCCATTCGCAGGGGCTTCATGGCGATGTGCTACCGCCGTCTGGTTTGAACCCGATCCCGTACTTTGTTGGTCCCAAAATCTTCAAGAGTAATTTTCCCAGTGGTGTCAAGCCGTTTCGGGGTCTGGAGCTGGAAAGTTTGCAAAGCATTTTTGAAAATTCGTATGCTGTGAACCAACAGGCTGCCTTTGAAAAGTTGCTCGTGTGGGGTTTGGGTTGCAGTATGCAGCACAGTAGGTGCAGCAGTGGTGTACAGTACAGTACTACAGCACTCCCCAGACCCTTCGCAATTTTTGGCTTCGGGTTTTGATCGATGCTCTGAAACATTACGATTCTCTATAGCCCAGCTAAAGTTGCGGTAGTACAGTACAGCACCCACAGCAGCAACATTGGGCTTCAGTATTGTGCAGTACAGACTGTTACAGTACAGTACTTCACACAACAGAGCATCTTTTCAATGTCCTCCAGTGGTTTTGCACGAAAGAAGGAGATGCAGAGACGAACGTGATTATTGAGGAAGGTTCGTTTTATTGCAGATTTGCCGCCCAATTGGGTCTGGAGGATGTTGCAGGGCAGTTGGTGTCGAACATGCAAGTAAAATTGCTTGCTCGACATCAACTTCGAACCAGACATCAACGCTGGCGACCCCACGTGCTGGTCTGCAGGCACGCTGCGGACGACGACCATTGCCAGGCCGCTGTTGGTGTCGAACATGCAAGTACAATTGCATGCACCCCCCAGTCCTTGGCGTCGGCTCTGCCTGTGGCTCAGAATATTGCCGCACCGGATGCGGCACTCGCGTTGGCACAGCAGCTTGGCGGACCTCCTCTCTGCAGTCCAGTCGGACGACGACCGTTGGGCAGCGAGCCGCCGCCGTTGCTTCAGAGCAGTGTTCCGCCGCCGTTGCTTCAGAATAGTGACAAGTGGAGCACAGCGGCTTCGGCTTCGTCGAGTGTCGGTGTGGGCCGTCGTATCCATCGGCGGAGGGTCAGCACTAAGCAGACGCCGAAATCGATTTTGCGCGAGGTGATCTTGAGCGGATTTTTAGACCAGTATTGTCAGCGAGCTGCTGTTATCGCCGACAAGAACGTCGCTGTCAGCTGTCCGGCGATGATCGCCCAGATGCAATATGGGTTCATGATCGAGCGGCAGGTGGGCACTGACTGAAACGGAATGTGCGGCCTTGCTCAGCCAGCTCGCTCTTGACCTGCAGTTATCCATTGCAGCTCATGAGCGAGTTGTTTTTTGAATCCCGGTCCCGATTTACAATGTTTGTTTTGCCGAGGGAACCTTTAAACGTCGCAGCAATGGTCTCCGCATTTCGTTTCTGCAGTGCCAGGTGCTTCGGCGGGCCAAGAGCTTTCAAGCTGCAGGCCTCGGCTTGCCTGGTACATTGGCCTTGGCTTCTAGTGGCATTTCGATATGGCGAAATTTTTGGCACGTGAGGCGTCCTCTTGCTGTGACTGGCTTCGCCTCTGACGTTGTAGATCACATGGCCACCGATGCGGTCCTCTACATGGCCTCCGCCTTGTGCCCGCTTCCTGCAGATTTTGTTGGCCCCAGGGTTCGAAAGGTACATGCGGATTCGGGCCGAGCTGATGCATTTGACCGCATTGTGTGTCATCTGACCATGGCATTGGGCATGCCCGTGGTTGCACCAGCGGTTGCAGCCGGTGTTGCTCGACACAGTGCGGTAGCAGTGCGGTTGTGAGCAGTGTCCACGCATGAAATTGGACGGTATATGTGCCGCTACAGAAACTCCTTAGGCCCGGGCAGGGTCCTTGAGTTTATGGTGGTGTTCGTGCTTTTGGTCGTTTTCTGTCGGTTCCCGGTTGGGTTTCTTACGCCCTTGGACATAGATTCAAGTCTGTGTTTATGTTGCGTGTTTCTGTCGACAGACCTTACTGTTGACATGTTACTAGACCCAGTATAATTTGTATCAGACTTAGATCTAATACGGATGTTACTAGAACCTCGCAATTACAGTATGTTGCTAGGGCCTTCGGCCCCAGCAATGTTTTGGGAGGCTCTGGTAAGTCCTGCACTAGATCTAGCAACATGTTTATGCGGTTTAGTTAAAGTTCTAGTGCAGTAGGTCTCACGATGCATAAAGTAATAGCAAAGCACGATGATAGGACGGGAAGGCTGTGCAGCACTGGATACCCTCCTTTATGCTCGTACAGTAGCAACTGGAGATTTCGAATCAGCACATATAACATGTTTTAGTCACTTCGATCGTTCCCCGCCCCCCCCCCCCCCTCCGCCCCCTCCAGGAAGGCGTCGGCTAGCAATCGGTTATGGCCCACTTACCAGGGTTATTGTTCGAGTTATCTGGCTTATTAACCGAGGTGTAAGTGCCTATACCAGGTGATTGAGCCGCCGCTCGTCGCAGTATGCGTTTTGACTTGGACACCATCCGGTTGCCCAGCCGGTACACCACCCCGGTTTCGAAATACAAAGATTGCACAAGACAGCCGTGGTTGATCCATGGGCTTCGTGGGTTTCGATACTGATCCATGGGCTTCTGTAGTGATCGATGAAATTTGGGGGTGTGATCCATGGGCTGTGGGGGGTGATACATAGGTGTTGGGGGGTGAGCCGTGGGCTTGGCAGTGATCTGTTGGTGTTGGGCCATGATCCATGGGTGTTGGGTTGCGATCCATAAGCTTGTTGTTGTGATCCATACATACAGTGAGCTTTTGGTTGTAACCCATGGGCCTATGAACTCCTCATCGCCCTCCCTCAATACAAGCCTATTGTAAAGTAGTACAGGATATTGATCGAATGAATTGACACACAGTTAGTTGGCTTAGAGTATCCCGCAGCATCGCGGCTTCAACGGAACGGCTTGTTGGCTTTGGCCTCCGTCCGCACGTCGGCACACATCCAGGCTTCGGCACGTCCGCCAACATGAGCCCAGCAAAGACGAGGCCAATCACAGTGTCCACGAGTCCCGTCTTGTCTGGCGGCCACTTGAAGTACCCTGTCGTTCCAACGTTGCAGAGTGTTGACGGCAAGGAGTGGATGTTAGTGAGCAAGGAGGACAAGGTTCGGCAATGTCTTCATGCCAGAACTTCGCACAGTAAGTAGACGAGGCACGCCGTGATTTGGGGAATTGATACGCGGGCATGAATATTGACTGATGGTCCGGCCGTATTGTTTCGGTGTTTCCCTTGACCCGTCCGCCGGGGAATCCATTTCAAATTGTGATTCCGAATAAGGCCGCAACTGAGTAACGATCGCGGATGGCGAAGGTGCAGCATCACGAGTCAGAAATGACGACAAACCAAAATCCTGATTTTATCTAGTACAGTACGTCAGGGCCGTCTAATCAACTCTCCACGCAAATAGATCAAGGTTTCCGCTCGTGCATGTGGCTCCGCTGAGACCCTCTCCCAATTGCAGCATCGTGGTCCCCGGTCTTCGAGTCTTAATAATTACGTTGCGGAGCAGCAGACGCAGTACAGCAGGTGTTGGGTCGGTGTTGAGAATGTTTTTCGGCCCAAACTACAGCACCCTACAGTACGTTACATTGAAACCAGACAGTCTGGTATGCAGAGTCGTCGGTGCGAGGTTACGGCATTATTCTTGACTGGATCTTGCAAGTGGGCGAGGCCGCTGAAGAATTCTTGCGTTTTTTCCGCATTGCTTCGGGCTCGCAATGCGGCTTGCAAGCTTGAAGAGAAATATGGCAATGACGGCGAGGACTTGGGCTTGGACACGCCTGCTGAGGCTTCGGCCATGTCGAAGCGGCGACGGGCGTCGAAGGCTCAGCCGGTGGACACAAAGGCCCTTTGGGTTTGTATTTCGGTGCCCTTAGCCAAAAAGGCATGGAAACTCCGTGTGCTTCATGGAGAAGGCAAAGATTGCCTTTACATTGAGTTCGTGGATGCCAACTTCAAGGCGCTGTTTGCAGCGGTTGCGGCTTCGTTTGCAGACGAAGCAGAGTCTCAATCCAATGGCGAGGCTACGGATTCCTCGTCGGAGCGGCCTGCAGGCATCGTGTCCGGTGTGAAGGGGTTGCGGTGGTTGCCAACTCGCCGTGTTTGGGATCTGCGGTATTTCGACGCAAGCAAGAAACGTTGTCGATGCAAGACCTTCAGTGTGGGCAGCGACTTGAGCCCCGCTGAGGAAGACTCTGCCATCCAGGAGGCGAGGTTGAAAGCCATTCGTTTCCGTGACGCATTGGTGGCATGAGCGGCATACACCATAGTATGGATAGTAGCTTCGGCACAGTCAGCATGCATAGTACAACATAGTACAGGGTATTACAGTTTTTCTCGGTTTGCAATGCGAGTTGTGTCCGCACGTGGGAGTTGGCATGCACCTTGGGGTAATGGTCCGTGCAGTGCACAATTTGATTTGTGCGGCTCGGCTTCGTGTGCAATTTGTTTATGTTTGCGGTTGCAGTACGAGGTGCCTCCACATGTGGGGTTGGTTCCCAGTACAACTTGGGGTACAGCTCTGTACGGTGCACCATTTGGGTTGTGTGATTCGGCTTCGGCTGCACTCAAAATCGCATGTGCTTCGCACTGTTGGGGGGGGGGGGAGGGCATGTGCAGCACGCCGGATCCAAACTTGTAAGTGAACTTCACAACGAGGTTGGGGATTTTCAAGTGTTTCGTATTACGCTTGTCATCTTGAGACAGAGTCTCCATCCGCAGGGTCCGTTCAGTAGCTGCCAAGTCTCAACGTAGGGGCTCACGGGTCGTGACTCCCACCACGACAAAACATCAAAAGCGCTTGGCGGATTTGGAGGCTCTCCCTAGAATTAATAAAACTTGGCCGAGATTCTTGTCAGAAGCTTTTTTCCGGTCAGCAAGCATGCATCACATAGGGTACAGTACCTTAGGGTGCTCAACGGTGCCTGGTTTCCGCATCTGGTTTTTGGCCGGGGGCTGGTCGGAGACCTTCAGTAGTGCCAACGGGTTGAAATCCGGTCCCCAAATGCCCGTGCAGAAGGCTCCGGCAGGTTGGGGATTGATGCTGGACCACTCGCATTGTTTTTTCTACCGCAACCGGCCCCCAAACCGGCCTCGGCCGGGGCAAATCGGCCCATCCGGCCGTCCGAAGATCGGCCGGAAGCGTATCTGAGGGTCTCCCGAACAGATCCCGGTAGACGTCATTCCCGGTGCAAGCTTCAAACTGAGCCCCGGCACCACCGGCGCCGATCTGGGATCGACGTTGCTGTCAATATTTTCGAGTTGGGTAATTGTACCCAATTTGGTACCGATTTTGGACCGGTTGGGATCGACGGTGTTCGTAGCTGTTTTTCAGAAATTGCAATGGCACGACGACCCCGTGGACCGCGTAACCCAGCGATGCCCGATGCCTCAGAAGAGGAGTGGTTGAGGAGGCGTCTCTGGGATAATGTGTTGGGCCTATTTGCACACAC